>JARFRJ010000427.1 GCA_029287305.1 Hyphomonas sp.
ATAAGAGACAGCAATGAACGATTCGTATTTTCTGCAGTATGCATGCAGTCCGCACTAAAAGAAGTTGACGATTTTCGTATCTTGCTCTCAACAGCAGAACCCCAAGTTTTTGCGCGAATAATTGACGACGATGCCCATGGCGGCACGGCCAGTGTAAGAGTCACAGTCAGACGAATGGGTATGGATAATGGTATGGATACGCTGGTGCAAGTGGACAGAAACCTACTCGAAGCTATCAAACACACTTTAGGTGCTACGAGACAAGGCAGCTAGAGTTCGTGGTATGGAGATACAAGAAGGTGAAATTATGCGGTTGAGCCTTGACCGAACGTAAAGCGGTTACGATTCTTCTGGAATCGCTTCAATATTTTATGATATTTTTATTGTGCGCAGCGCCCCGCTGGTCGGGCAACGCAATGAGCAGCGCTTTAATTATCCTCACTGCGGACAATATAGGTTTCCAGAATTTCAGCCGCCTCTCTGACCGGGCGGCGTGGGCGACCATCTAGATGTATCTGGACCGCTGTAATATTTGCGCTCGCCAGTATCTCCTCGTCTCGCAGCGCGGCTTGCGAGAACAGAATACGTGCGCCTTTGGTGCCCAGATATCGGGTACGAATGCGCAAGAGATCATCAACGCCAGCCGGTTTGCGAAAATCAATTTCAACCCGTGTAACGGTAAAGGCGGCTGGGTCTGGTCGCTCTAGCAGCGAGGTGTGGGAAATACCAGCATCGCGCAGATGATTGGAGCGACCGCGCTCAAAAAAGCGCAGATAATTGGCATGATAGACCATGCCAGTAAAATCAGTATCTTCATAATAGACACGAATGTCCGTCCAGTGCTGGCCATATTCATCAAAGGCAGAGGGCAGGGAAGGGGCAGGTGTCATCATTTTTCTCGCTGGCTTTTATGCCCTTTCATAAAGACTAATCATCATTTTCAAAAGCCCTGATATTCGGGCAGTCTGTGTTGGCATAATTTTTCAATAAAGGGGGGCGGTTGCGATATGATTAGGCTTGTCGGCAAGCCTGATCGAACCGCGTACATCTCGCAGACAAGGGCTTAAATATGGGCTGTCTGATCGCAGCAATGATGAGCTTTTTGTTGATCTCTGCCTATGCCATGAGCGTGTTCAAATCGCACCAATACAGCACCGAGCCTTGGCGATGTCTATTTTAGCTCGGACACGCTCCAACCATTATGGCGACGTGAAATTAGAGCAGAACGGCTCTAATCATTGGAATCTGGCTCTACTTTCGCGACGGCGATGACGTAGTTTTTACCATAGGTTTTCGCGCATTTTGGGCATGTCGTGTAAAAGAAGTAAATCTCATCCACATCAAATCCCTCCTGCTCCAGCTCATCTTCAAAAGCGTCTTCCCATTTGGGGGCGTCTGGATAAGGACCTTCAAAAACTTTGGTGCGATAGTCTCCGTTCAGATATACCATGTTCTGACCCGGGACATCAGCCTCTACAGCGAAGAGGTGCTCGCCCGACCATGGTGATACGTCACGGCTTAAAACAAGTGCGTGCGCATCATCATTGGCCTTGGCATCCTGAATTGCATTGAAAGTTCGCGTAAAGACTGGCCCCATATTGATAGGTATATGCATCAGGCTTAGGGTCTTTGCGCGGACAAATTTCTTATTTTCAAAATGCAGAGACCGACTATCCCATCCGCTCGGATTGAACTTTGGGCAACAGCCTGTGGTATTTTCTGACTGATCGTAAAGCGGCGTCTGATTGGTTTGCATTGGGCGCTCCCTGAGGCAAGTGGTCCTGTAGTTTCCCATGATGGTTTGAGATTTGAATTGTTTCAGATCAAAGCCGGTGATCCGTCCATGCGTATAAGAGGCGGCATCGCTGCAATGTAACAGACGAAAGGGAAGTGCCATGGAAGATGTCGAAAGACTCCTGAAAGGGACCGTTGAGGAACTCGAGAAATTATTAGATGCGCGCAATGTGCTTGGAGAGCCGATAGAGCGCGATGGCGCGACCATCATCCCGATGGTGAGCTATGGATTTGGGTTCGGTGCGGGCGGCGG
>JARFRJ010000448.1 GCA_029287305.1 Hyphomonas sp.
TTCGCGTCTAAAGCGCTGCAATATGAACGGGCCTGGACGGCGACAATATCTGCGATCGGTGACGAAAGGGACGCGCATCAGATCAGACTGCTCCTACTGAAGGGACAGTCCCTGCGATGGCTGGCAGAGGCCCTCTATGGAAGCAATGGCGGCGCGGCGCGCCAAAAGAGCAAAACGGTCCTTAAAACAGCGCTTGAGGCGGTCAGTATCTCGCTGAAACTAGTTCCGGGGGACTATGGCGCGCCCTGTGCGCAATCGCTTATTGATGCGGCGCGTCTGGCCGTGCGCCCGGCGAGGCAAGAGGAGATACGCCAAAGGCTTGCCCTATTGCGGCTGCATTATGCCAGGCAGGGTTTTGCACAAGAAGGGCTGACCGAGGCAGGCTGGGGCCTCGGCTTGAAACGCTATCCCATTGATCTGATTGATGAGGGTCTCAATAAATACAAAAAAGACCATCCAGAAACGCCGCCCGCACGCGTGCATGATGTGATGCACCCATTTGAGGGCGAGCTTGCCCAGCGCCGCAAGAGGCTGAAAAAACTGGAGCCGCAAGATATGTAAATAAAGCCATGTCTGTTTAATGAGAGCGCTGAAAATTCGGGCCTGATTTGACAGAAAGCAGAGAGGTTTCACAGAAGTGACCGGATAAGGCTCACGATCTTGAGCAGATATAGTATCACCCTATAAATTCAGTACCATATGTGTTCAAAATGGTTGTAGCGCTGTGCACTAGGGGGTGATATTTATAGTCATCCGAGACAATACGGATGACATAGCTTGCCTGGATTTTTGGTTTGGCTGAGCCTATAGGCCCTGTATCAATTGGGATGCGCCAGCGTCTCGACTTGCCCGGCATATCGAATGAAGCCGCGATAAAGGTTTCTGGGCCGGTTCTTGGGCTTATTGCGCGATACTCATATGCATACATGATGGCAAAATTATTCTGATAATTTTCCTTGGTCAAAAATGCAGCCCTTTGTAAGGCGATCTCTTTGGTCCAGGCTGATTGCGCCCTGCCGGCACCGGTCACATCAATTTGAAACATGGCCGGTGCAACGGGGAAATCTCTAACATCGCAAGGCCTGACCGATGTGCAAAATATAGCCACATATAAAACACTGCCGAACAGAGCGGTTAAGATC
>JARFRJ010000473.1 GCA_029287305.1 Hyphomonas sp.
CATAAGCGAGCTGACCTTGATCTATGAGATAAGCGACAATAAGGGCAGACACTCCCTTGGTGACAGAATAAACCGCAACCAGTGTCTCCTCTGTCCAGGGCTGTTTGGTGGCTCGGTCGGCATAGCCCCCTTTTAGATCAACAAGACAGTCCCCATCCATATAGGCGGCAAAGCCCGCGCCGAGCTCGCCATGCTCTGTAAAATTCTCTTCAAATGCCTCACCGACCGCTTCAAAGCCGGGGGCAATATAGCTCTGCGCAGAAATATGGGTCATATCCGTTGCTCTATTTGTTTAGTGCCGCCATTTGATCCATGTTCGGATAGGCGTACTGGAAAAGAAACGACCGCCAAAACTGTCTGATCCTGAGACCGCGCGTTTGACCGCTTCAGCGCGGGTTGGATAGGGCGACATATGTTTGATTAACCCTCCGGGGCCAAGATTATTGGCCATGGCAACAGAGACAATCTGGATCAGATCGCCCGCCGCTTCGCCCAATATGGACGCGCCGAGAATCTTTTTGCCCGCCCAGATGATTTTCACTTCGCCGCTTGTTTTGCGTTCGGCGATCGCCCGGTCATTTTCTTCAAAGGGGAAACGGCCCACCCGGACTTTGTCACCATATTCGGTGCGGGCCTCAGCCTCTGTCAGGCCAAGCTGGGCAATTTCAGGCTCCATATAGGTGACCGCAGGCAGAGCGGTTGCGCCCGCCTTGACACCGGGCAGGCCCATCAGCGCGGCGCGTGTGAAAATCCCCGCATGATGGCCCGCCACATGGGTAAATTGCGCCATGCCATTAACATCGCCCAACGCCCAGACGCGCGAATTGGAAACCGATTGTAGAGTGTCTTTAACCGCAATATGCCCCTTTTCGGTTGCAATATTGGCTTTTTCCAGATCAAGGCCTTTGATCACGGGACGACGCCCAAGCGCGACCAGCAAATGTGTGCCGCTTATGGCCGCGCCATCGCCGCTATCGGTTTCGGTCTTGACGGTGATATGACCTGCCTCACCTGAAATGGAGGTGGCCTTATGGCCTTCCAATATGGTGACACCTTCGGCGCGCAAAGCCTTGAGCGCTGTAGCGGCATGATCGGCATCGGCCCGCGCTAGGGCCCTTGCCATTTCAATCACCGTGACCTCTGCGCCAAGGCGCTGAAACGCCTGCGCCATTTCAATCCCAATCGGGCCGCCGCCAAGAATGGTCAGTTTTTCTGGAAAGTCGGAGGCCGTAAAAATCGTTTCATTGGTGAGATAATCAACTGTATCAAGGCCCGGTATGGGCGGCACAAAGGCGGTTGATCCGGTCGCCAGAACGATCCGTTTGGCCTTGACCCGGCAGCTTTCAGAGACAATCGTATCAGCGTCTTCAAAGCGGGCATATTCTTGGATCACAATCGTGCCAAAGCTTTCATAGCGTTCAACACTATCAACTGGGGCGATGGTCGCAATCGTGCCGGCAATATGGGCGCGCACTCTTGCCCAGTCGACCTTGACTTTGCCATCGAGGCTAAGGCCATATGGGTCCAGATTGCGCGTATTTTGCGCTGCTTTTGCCGCCGCCAGAAGCGCTTTGGACGGCACACAGCCATGATTGAGGCAATCTCCGCCCATATCCGCCGCTTCAAAAAGAACCGTTTTCAGGCCCAGATTGGACGCGGCATAGGCGGTGGAAAGCCCAGCCGATCCGGCCCCGATAATACAAATATCGGCCTTTATCTCTCTTACATCCGTCATATTTATGCGCTCCTAGCTAAGTCTGAAAGGCTCTTTTCTGTTCAGGACGGGGTGTCTTCAGAAGCTAGGCCTTTAGGGGATTTTTTGAAAATCTTTTTATAGGCGACCGGAATGAGGGCCAAGACCCCAAGCGCAATGAAAGCGGGAATGAAATTCTGTGCTAGGGTTTGAATATTGACCGCGCCGCCTGCCCGCAAAGTATCGCCAATGGCAACGCCAATCCATGTATAGGCGAGGCTGCCCGGCATGATGCCAAAAAAAGTGGTGATGAGATAATCCCTATATTTTGCCCCAAACAGGGCTGGCGCAATGTTTACAACAGCGAACGGAAAGGCCGGTATCAGCCTCAAAGCAAACATATAGGAAAGAGCATCCTGATTAAATCCGGCGCGCATCCTGTCTATAAACGGACCGACAATCCGGCGCAGCGCAGTGCCCAATGTGCCTCTGGCAATCGTAAACAGGATGGAAGCTCCGACGGTTGCGCCGATAACCGTCGCTGCAGTTCCAAAGGCCAGACCGAACAGAACGCCTCCGGCAATGGTCAAATAGCTGGCTGGCACCATAAAAGCTGTTGCGCCCGCATAGATGAGAATGAACAGGCCCAAAACAAGCAAAAAGTTTTGCGCTATATTCTGATCCAGCCAGACAATATTGGTCTTCAGGGAGTCAAGGCTGAGATAGGTATGCCAGCCTTGGGAGAGGGCCAGCGCAAGTCCCCCGAGCAGAATAAATAAGGGTAACCAGGTTTTGAGCCGCGCCAGAAATGTACGCTTTGGCGGCTCGCCTTCAGGCTTTGAAGGCTCTTTACCTGTCAAATTATCTTTATCTGTCAAATTGTCGGCCATGTTTTGACTTTCTGAGGTTAAGACTGTCCTGCTCTAGCATAGAGCCTCTAGAATAGAGACATAAATTTACAAGACAGAAACCGCAATCAGCGGCGCAAAATTTGTGCTTATCCGGACTTTTTCAGGATAAAGGCGGTTAAGAAGGAAATCTGTCATATCAGACTTGCCTTATCAAGCTTGACAGAGCGGTCCCTAAAGCTGTATCGGAGCCATCTTATTGACCGTATTTATCTAACAAGGCTTTTGATCATGAAACGTACCTTTCAACCCAGCCGATTGAAACGCGCACGTCGTCACGGCTTTCGCTCTCGCATGTCTGACAAGAATGGTCGCCGTGTTTTGGCGCGCCGCCGGGCCAAAGGGCGTAAACGCCTGTCAGCCTGATCAGATACTGATCTGCTGAGCGAGGTCTTGAAAAAGAGGTTTGGCAAAACAGGTTCGGCAAAACAGGACTGGTAAAAAGGCGAGCTTGAGCTGTCATCACATAAAAGCATCATTCAGGGCCTGACCTCGCGCCCACAATTTCTCTACGTGCGGTCAGGACTGACGGTCAGGCAGAAATCTCTGCTGATACAGGCCCGTTTCCGTCATAATGGAGAGCATATCGGCCAAGGCTTTACAGCGACAAAGAAAATCGGCAATGCCGTTAAGCGAAACCGGGCCAAGCGGCGTTTGCGCGCGGCCGCGCATCAATTATTGCCGGATTATGGCCTTAACGGTGTTGATTATGTCTTTATTGCCAGACAGTCGATCTTGCAGGTTTCCTGGGACCGTCTGCTTGACGATATGAAAAAAGCCTTGATAAGCCTCTCACGATTGCTCAAGGAAAGCCAACAGAACGCTTGGTCACGCGCCGAGCCGGACACTCTCTAGAAAAAACCTGAAAACCTAGTGGACACGTATATGGAAAAGCAGGATCAACGTAACTTTATCCTTTTCACTGTCATCGCAGTGATGTTTCTTTTTGCCTATCAGGCCTTGATTGTTGAGCCAGATATTGAGCGGCGCGAAACCGCTGCGGAGCTTGCCAAAGTTCAGCAGGAATCGGCTGACAGGATTGCGCCGCCGGCAGAGCGGGCAATTAGTCTTGAAAGTGCTTTAGCCCGTGAGGGGCGCATTGTGTTTGATGGGCCGGGGGTTGATGGCTCTATTCGTCTGACCGGCGCACTTATTGATGATCTTAGTTTCAGAAATTATTATGACACGACCGAACAGGAAAATGAGATTCGCCTGTTTCGTCCTGAAGCGGTGCCAAGTGGCTTTTATTCGGGTTGGTATTGGGTGGATGAAGAGGGTCGCCGGGTGATGGGGTTTGAAGACCCTTGGTCCCTTGTCTCAGGCGGGGTCTTAAGTCCGGGAAATCCGGTGCGACTGGCCTATGAGGCGGAAGGCTTGCGTTTTGAGCGCGAGATTTCCCTTGATGAGAATTTCATGTTCAGTTTTTCAGACAGGATCACCAATACCGGAGCGACGGCCCGCCGCTTGCGGCCAAGTGGGGCTGTACGTCGCCATGGTGTGTCGAAGGATTTTCTGGAAGCCACAACCCCAGGCGCCAATCGGGATCGCGGCATCGTCTTTTTGGGGCTGATGGGCGTCATGGATGATGAGCTTATCAAGCAGAGTTATAAAAAGCTTGAAAAGGATGAAATGATCGCCGCCACAACCCAAACCGGGGGCTGGATCGGACTAACCGATAAATATTGGCTGGGCGCCTTAGTGCCAGATCAAAGCGAGGCTTTCAGCACATCGACCAATCGGCTTTTGCGCAGTGATGGCGCTTTGCTAGAAGTGCGTACCGTTGGTACAGAAATACTTATCCCGACCGGGGAAAGCAGAATATCTGAACAGCGCATTTTCGCCGGGGCCAAAACACGTGAGGTTTTGCGCCAATATAAAAATGAATTTGGCATTCCGCGTTTTGATGATGCGATTGACTGGGGATTTTTCTATTTTCTGACCAAGCCTTTCTTTGCCGCGCTTGTATTTCTTAAAGGCTATGTCGGATCATTCGGCCTAGCGATCCTTGCCTTTACCGTCTGCGTCAAGCTGGTTCTCTTGCCGCTTTATAATCGCTCTTATGCCTCCATGGCGGTGCTGAAGAAAAATACGGAACGGATTAAAGAGCCCCTAGAGCGTATCCAGAAGCAGTTTGCCAAGGACCCGGCCCGTAAGCAGCAGGAAATTATGGCGCTCTACAAAAAGGAAAATATCAATCCGCTGGCCTCAATGGGGGGATGTTTACCCTTGCTGGCGACAATGCCAATTTTCTTCGCGCTCTATCAGGTTCTGTTTGTGACCATTGAAATGCGTCATGAACCCTTCCTGTGGATGCTGGACCTCGCCGCGCCAGACCCGACGGCAATCGGTAATCTGTTCGGTCTTATGCCCTGGTCAGCAGAAGCGGTGAAAAATATCCCGATATTGGGCTTTGTTATCGGGATCGGGGTTTTACCCCTTCTATATGGCGCAACCATGTTTATCTCTCAATCCATGGGCACGCCGCCCACCGACCCGATGCAGCGCCGCATCATCATGTTTTTACCGGTTATTTTCATGTTTGTCTTTGGCGGGCTCGCCAGTGGTCTGGTGATGTATTTTGTCTGGAATATGCTTCTGCAAATTCCCCAGCAATATTTCATTATGCGTCGCCATGGGGTGGATACGGGTTTTGACCGATTCCTGGCCCGATATTTAAAGGGTACGAAAGAATCAGGTGAGTGAGGCAGACGCCTTTGACACGCCAGCTCTGGAGGCTGGACGCTTATTGTGTGCAGGCCCGGTTGCCTTCGCGCTTGGGTGCGCAAGCCTGACCCAATTGCCCGGCGCGGACCGCAGTGAGATATGTTTTGCTGGGCGTTCCAATGTTGGAAAATCTTCCCTTGTAAATGCGCTGCTTGGGCGCAACAAGCTGGCGCGGTCTTCCTCAGAACCTGGCCGGACGCGGGAACTTAATTATTTCAATCTCGGTGATGGGCTGATGTGGTGGGTGGATTTGCCAGGCTATGGCTATGCCAAAGTCTCAAAACAGCAAGCCAAGGCCTGGCAGAAGCTGACACGGGATTATTTGCGCGGTCGGGTCAATCTGCGCCGGGTTTTTCTCCTAATAGACAGTCGCCGCGGCATCATGGACGGTGATCAGGAAATGATGGATTTGCTCGATCAGTCTGCGGTCAATTATCAGCTTGTGATGACCAAGGCCGATAAACTTAAAAAAGGTGAGATTGATCGGGTCCATGCTGCCGCGCAGGCCGAGCTTAAAAAACGTCCGGCAGCCCATCCTCGTATTCATCTGACCTCAGCTGAAAAGGGGTTGGGACTTGCGGGTTTAAGAGCGGAGATTGCAAGTCTTGTTTAAGTTTGGAATAAGCAGATTTTATCGGGACGCATAGCCATGCCAGTGACAGTGGACACTAATAGCCTAGAAATGGCGAAGCATACGGCCTTCACCCTAGCGGAAGCCTTGCCTTATATACAGCGCTATGCGGGTGAAACTTTGGTCATCAAATTTGGTGGCCACGCTATGGTCAGCGCGGCGTTAAGCGACCAATTTGCCCGCGATGTCGTCCTGCTTAAACATTTGGGTATTCATCCGGTTATCGTCCATGGCGGCGGTCCGCAAATCGGCACGCTGCTGGAGCGCCTTGGTATCGCCTCACAATTTGAAGATGGCCTGCGCGTCACCGATGATGCCACTATGGATGTGGTTGAAATGGTACTGTCCGGGGCGGTCAACAAGACGATCGTGCGAGCGATTAACAAGGCTGGTGGCCGGGCTGTCGGCCTGTCTGGGTCTGATGCGATGCTGCTAAAGGCAAAAAAGCTCGGCCCGCGTCGTCGCAAGACAGATAGCGCGCTGGAACCTTTGATTGATTTGGGATTTGTCGGCGAGCCGGAAAGTGTCGATGCCACGCTTCTAAATGTGCTGGTAACCCAAGCTGAGGGCTTTATACCTGTGCTCGCCCCTGTCGGGGTCGGTGAGGACGGTGCCCGTTACAATATTAATGCAGACAGCGCGGCCGGGGCCGTCGCCGCCGCTCTGGGCGCGCGTCGTCTGTTTCTGCTTACCGATGTTGCCGGCGTTCTGGATGAAACGGGGCAGCTCTTGCGGGCACTGGATCGTCCTTCGGTTGCTGAGATGATTACACAAGGCACTGTCAAAGGCGGGATGATCCCAAAGCTTGAAACGGCGGCGCAGGCCGTAACAGAGGGTGTTGAGGCGGCGGTTATTCTGGATGGCCGCGCCCCGCATGCCTTATTGATGGAATTGTTTACTGAACATGGCTCTGGTACGCTTATCTCTTAATGCAGGCTTATTTTTAAGCCTGTTTTTTGTCTTCGCCGTTTACAGCGCTTGGGCGCAGGAGACAGATGAGGAGGACAGTGGATGGTCTGTCTGCAACACATCCTCCTATCTTATTCAAACCGCGATTGCCTATAGCGGGCAAGAAGGTGTCCGTGTGCAAGGCTGGATGCGGATTTATCCGGGAAGCTGCCGGATTGTCTTACCCGGCCCGATCGCGCCCGGCCTGCACTATCTCTATGCGCAATCGGTGCCTGCCCATCGTGGGGGACGCCGGGAATGGCAAGGCGCAAAACCCCTATGTGTCGAACCAGAGGCGGATTTTACATTAGAGGCGAGTGATAATTGCCCCGTCCGAGGCTTGGAAACGCGCCGTTTTCAAGGCGTATTGATCGAGGATACGCAAAGCTGGACAAGCACAATTCGCGAGACCAAGACCTATGAATTAGACAGTCCGCGTGAAAGCGCTGAAGCCGCAGGCGTGCAGAGGCTTTTAAACGATTCGGATGTGTTTTCAGGCGCTATAGACGGTTATCTGGGAAAGCGCACACGCGCGGCTATTCGCAGCTTTTTGAAAGAAGAGGCACTGGCTGCTGATTTAAGCAATCAAGCCCTCATGGACGCCCTGGAAAAAGAGGCGCTGGAGAAAAAGCGCGAATTTGGTCTGACCTTATGTAATCGGACGCGGTCCCATATTTGGAGTGCGCTCGGCCTGCGCACCGGTAATGGCTGGGAAAGCCGAGGCTGGTGGCAATTGGAGGCAGGTGCCTGCGTGCGTGTCATTGATCAGCCCCTTTTGCAGACAGAATATTATATTTATGCTGAAATGGATGTCGCCGAGGAAAGGACGCGCAAGCGGGTTTTGTCGAAGGCAAAGACCCCGTTTTGTATTATGCGGGCTAAATTCGCTATTAGAGGGCGCGAAGATTGTGGCAGCTCGGCCTATCAAACCGCGCAGTTTGTGGAAACCCAGATACCTGATACACGCAAACTCATCTTTGAATTCTTTGACCGTGATTTTGGACCTGTACTCAATGACTAAACCTGAAAAAACGCTGATCCATCGCCGGGACTGGGTGTTCGATCTTGATAATACGCTCTATCCGGCAACCTGTAATTTGTTTGCCCAAATTGATGTGCGCATGACAGATTTTGTCGCGCGCTATCTCGATTTGAATAAAAGTGAGGCCCGCGCGATACAAAAGAAATATTATAAAGAGCATGGTACGACTTTAAACGGGCTGATGAATTTGCATGGTATGGACCCTGTCGACTTTCTTGATTTTGTCCATGATATTGATCATTCGCCCTTGCCAGTTTGCCAGATATTGCAGCGATCCCTGACAGATTTGCCCGGGCGCAAATTTGTGCTGACAAATGGGTCTTCTAAACATGCCGATAATGTTCTCAGCGCCATGCAATTGGAGCATGTTTTTGAAGGGGTTTTCGGGATTGAAGATATGGCCTATCAGCCCAAACCGGACCCACGCGCATTTGACCGCTTCATTGATACATTTCAGATCAATCCAAATGAGGCGGTCTTTTTTGAAGATCTGGCACGCAATCTTGAGCCCGCCTCGGCCATGGGGTTCGCTACAGTTCTGGTCGAATCGGATATGGATTGGAGCCATGAGCCAGAAGGCGCGCGCCCGGGCGAGCGCGGGATTGAGCCACACCCCTTCATTGACCATAGAACAGATAATTTGACAGCCTTTTTGCAGGATGTTTTGGCAAAGCCTTGAACCTGTCGGTTTTATTCGCCTTGCGAGGCACTTTTTGCCTGTCCGATCTGGACAGCCCAGCCCGCCAGTGAGAAAGAGCTTTGAAACAGAGCCGGACAGCAGGGATGCCCAAAATGATGGATACAACGCAGCTAAACACATTAATTGATACCGCTTGGGAACAACGGGCTGAATTGACGCCGCAAACGAAAGGCGAGATCGCTGAGGCTGTCGCGGCCTGTCTGGAAGGTCTTGATCAGGGGTCTTTTCGTATTGCTGAGCCAGATGCAAACGGGGATTGGCAGGTTCATCAATGGTTGAAAAAAGCCGTGCTTTTGTCGTTTCGGTTGAATGATAATCAATTGATATCCGGGGGGCCGGGCGTTCACGGAAGCTGGTGGGATAAAGTACCCTCAAAATTTACCGGATGGGGCACAGAAGAGTTCAAACTGGCCGGATTTCGCGCTGTTCCCCCGGCAACTGTCCGTCAGGGGGCCTATATCGCGCCCGGCGTGGTCTTGATGCCAAGCTTTGTCAATATTGGGGCCTATATTGATACGGGCACAATGGTCGATACATGGGCCACTGTTGGCTCTTGCGCTCAAATTGGGAAAAATGTGCACATTTCCGGCGGAGCTGGTATTGGCGGCGTCTTGGAACCTTTACAGGCCAATCCCGTCATTATTGAGGATAATTGCTTTATCGGCGCGCGCGCTGAAGTCGCCGAAGGGGTGATTGTGCGCGAAGGCGCGGTTTTAGCGATGGGTGTGTTTCTGTCCCAATCGACCAAGATTGTGGATCGCCAGACAGGGGAGGTGCGCTATGGGGAAGTGCCCCCTTATTCTGTCATTGTGCCCGGCACGGTAGCGGGTCAAAATGGCGGCCCGGCTCTTGCTGCCGCGATTATCATTAAGACTGTGGATGAAAGAACTCGCGCCAAGACTGGTATCAATGAGCTGTTGCGTGATTGAGCCCGCCTTGCCGGGAAATAGTTAAAATTATTTCCCCGCCCCTAGTTTCAAATAAGAATATCTTTCTAGAATTAGGAAGAAGTTGGGGTGTTTTTTCTATTTTCATCCACACAAGTAGACCCCTATACCCTAATGGCAATGTGTTATTTTTACATCACTTTTTGAAAGTCGTAAGACTAACAGGCCAGATTAAGCATTAATCGTTTGACAAGGCTTTAAGAAAGCATGAATTACCGGACGTTGTTGGATATTTATCAACTTCACTTTGGATATTTATCCATCTCACACTCATCATATAGGAGCATATTTAAGCGATGAAAACGAGAAATTTACGCGCCAGCGTTGCCATTACGGCTTTAGCCTTCGGCATGTCCTTGCCTGCCATGGGTCAAGACGTGGACACCGCACAAGAAGACGAAACCTCTGTTCAGGAAGCCGTCATTGTGCTCGGTTCACGCCGCGCCAGCCGGTCTCCGCAAGATACAATTGCCCCGGTTGATATCATTGATGCCAATGATCTGAACAATCAGGGCGATGTGGATACGGTCAACATTCTCAGAACTTCTGTTCCATCCTATAATGTAGATGAGCAGCCGATCTCTGATGCGGCGACCCTAGTTCGTCCGGCCAACCTTCGCGGTTTGTCACCTGACTCCACGCTGGTTCTTGTTAATGGCAAGCGTCGCCATCGCGCGGCGGTTATTGCCTTCCTCGGCGGCGGCATTTCCGATGGCTCACAGGGCCCGGATATTTCTGTTATCCCATCTATCGCCCTCAAGCAGGTTGAAGTTCTGCGCGATGGTGCGGCGTCTCAATATGGGTCAGATGCGATTGCTGGTGTGATGAATTTTACGCTGCGCGATAATGATAGCGGTCTCATTGCTGAAGCCCAATATGGCTCAACCTATGAAGGCGACGGCGATCAATTCCGTCTGGCGGCCAATCTTGGTCTGCCTCTGCCAGCTTTCCAAGGTGGCTTTGTCAATCTAAGCGCCCAATTCAAGGAAGTGAAACCGACCAGCCGATCTGTACAGCGTGATGACGCGCTTGGTCTCATCGCCGCTGGAAACAGCGCTGTTGCCAGTGCCAATGTGAACACTGTTTCTGCCGAAGCGGTGCAAATCTGGGGTCAACCGGAAGTTCGGGGTGATTTCACCTTCTTCGGTAACTCAGCTTTGCAAATTACAGATAATGTTGAGGCCTATCTCTTCGGGAACTATGCAGAGCGCGAAGTTGAAGGCGGTTTCTTCTTTAGAAACCCAACCAATCGCGGCGGCGTTTTCTCCGGCGATGGTGGTGACACTTTGCTGGTTGGAGATTTAACCGCAGATGGCACGGGTGATTGCCCAACCATCGCGATTACAGGCGGTATCCCTGATCCAGCAGGTATCGCTGCGATCAATGCTGATGCAGACTGCTTTGCCTTCACAGAGCTCTTCCCAGGTGGCTTTACACCCCGCTTTGGCGGTGAGTTGGAAGACAGATCGCTTGTCTTTGGTCTGCGCGGTGATATTTCCGGCTTCAATTATGATCTAAGCTATAGCTATGGTCGCAATGATGTTGATTTCTCCATCCGCAATACGATCAATGCCAGCCTTGGGCCAGACACGCCAACCAGCTTTAATCCAGGTGGCTACAGCCAGATTGATAATAATTTCAACCTTGATGTCAGCTATGGCATTGCCAACAATATATTCGCCTCCGACATTAACCTCGCGGCCGGTGCTGAATATCGTGAAGAGAAGTTTGAAATTCGTGCTGGGGATCCATTCTCCTATGCACTGGGCCCTCTGGCACAGCAGGGTTTCTCCTCAAGCTCGAACGGTTTTGGTGGATTTAACCCTAGCAATGCCGGAACGACTTCGCAGGAAAACTATGCGGTCTATGTCGATACTGAATTCGATGCGACGGAAGCTCTGACTTTGCAAGCCGCTCTTCGTTATGAGGACTTTACAGACTCTTTTGGCGACACGCTGAACTATAAAGTCGGTGCGCGCTATCAGGTAACCGATGATTTCTCTCTTCGCTCAACATTCTCAACCGGTTTCCACGCGCCAACCGCCGGTCAGGCGAATGTGACCAATGTCACAACCGCTTTTTCTGGAGCCATTCTGGTTGATCAGGGCACACTGCCTTTGACCAGCGCGGCGGGCCAATTGGTTGCAGATTTCCTCGAA
>JARFRJ010000478.1 GCA_029287305.1 Hyphomonas sp.
ACCAATGGTCGAAAAAAAATTACGGATAGGATCACCGCCCGGGGGTTCAATTTTGATGACCTCAGCGCCCCAATCGCACAGGATTGAGGCTGCTCCCGGGGCGGCCATATAGGTCGCATACTCAATCACGCGCAGCCCTTCCAGCATGGCTTTACTCCCTTAATATCTGCATACTTAATGTCTGCATTAATTTCTATTGATTGATCATCAGGGTGTGTGGGATGTGTCCTCACATCACTCACAGGCTATGGCTTATCTCTCCGCACGCCGCACACATCGCGACTGTCTGTGAGGTGTCTTCGGCTGAATTGAGCGTAAAACTGCCGCAAGACGGACAGGCCTCATCAAGATATTCCGGCTCATTGGTCTCTAAAGCTTCCTGATTTTCTGAATGATCGGTTTCGGTTTTTTGCAAACGCCGATTATCCAGTACAACAATATTGTCCGGTAATTTCCCGCGTGAAAAGCCTCTGGAGATGACGCGCGCCGCTTCGGCGGTCAATTGGTTTGGGTTTTGTCGCATTCCATCGGCAAGCCCGCGCCCCAGCCCGTCATGAGAAACATTATCATCCAAAGCCGCCAAATCTTCCCGTCCGAGATAAGAGACCGCCAATTCCCTAAAAATATAGTCCAGAATGGAGGTCGCTTTGGTGATTTTATCATTACCGATCACCTCCCCAGCCGGTTCAAATCGGGTAAATACAAAGGCATCGACAAATTCTTCCAAAGGCACGCCATATTGCAAACCCATAGAGACAGATATGGCAAAATTATTCATTAAAGAGCGGAAGGCGGCGCCCTCTTTATGCATGTCGATAAAAATCTCACCCAAACTGCCCGTTTCATATTCGCCAGTGTGCAGATAAACTTTATGGCCGCCAACAGAGGCTTTTTGAATATAGCCTTTGCGTCGATCAGGCATGCGTTTGCGGCTGGCATCCCTATCCTGACCGTCTATGAAAACCGCATTTGAAGGATCAATATAGCCTGTCTCATTTGCCTCTTCAGACATGATCTCTGATGCGTTTTCTGTCCCTGCCCCTGCCCTTGCATCTTCATCAGCGATAATCTGGCGGGCATGGCTGAGGCGGTCTCCGATTAGATCCGACACAGCGTGGCGGTGCCCATGCACAAGCACCCCAAAACCCTTTTCGCTGGCGGCCTTTAGCGCGGCTTCAGGCTGATTGCTTCTGATTTCAATGACAGGCGGGATATCCAGAATATCCTTTATCTGGATGGCTAAAGCCATTTGATCTGAAAAATCCGGATGCAATGTGAAACCTGCCGCGGTAAATTGCCGCTCAAATCTGGTTATGGGCCCTTGGGTCAGCGCGTCCTCTGCGCCTTGAATATCCGCTTTGGAGAAGCCGAGCACCTGCAATAAGGCTAATCCATCACTCTCATACAGCTCTGGGCTTAGTCTGAGGTTTTGGGACATAAAAGCATCTCCCAAAATCCAGCGTGTAAAACTGGCTTTCAGGCCGAGGCCGTCTTTCAAGGCTTCCTGAACTTTACCTAAAGCCACATCGTCAAAACCGCGATCACGCAAGCGTTCTGAAGTTAAGCCAGCAAAATCGGTCCAACTCTCCAGGGTTGGCTTCGTTCTAGGGGCATCGGCGTGCTCAATATCCTGCGCCATATCCAAGCGGCGCGATACGCCAAACTGGACGGATTTGGCTAGGCCGTTTTCCAATTCTGTATCCAGAATACTGGTCAAGGGTTCCAGCCCATCACTATCCGCCCCCAGCCAATCTTTTGCTTCGTTTGAGAGGGGTAGAATAGTCAATTGTGTGTGACCAGTCGCAGAGATTTTAAAGGGTTGAATGGCAAGCCTGTCCGCCTCCTTTTGCGAGAGCACACCGCCTTTCAGACAGACAGAGACAAAGCGCATAAGAGCGTGCCCCATAGCCTGCCCC
>JARFRJ010000012.1 GCA_029287305.1 Hyphomonas sp.
TTTCGCTTTAATGCCTGGTATGGTCAGGCCATAGACCCGGCAGGGCTTTCGGCGTGCCGCGCCCTGAAAGACGGTTTGCGCAAAATTGCCCGCGAACGGATCGGCAAAGAGCTGAAAAAAATGTTAAGCGCGCCGCAGCCCTTTATCAGTCTTCAGGCGATGGCTCAAACGGGTGTCCTGAACGTCATCCTTCCTGAGGCTCGGCCCAGTGATATGTTGCATAATCTGCATTTGAATGAAATCCTGACCGGGCAGGCACCGGACCCGATGCGGCGCTTGATGGCGCTCATCGCGAAGACACAGCAGGCAAGCGAACAAACGGCATCGGCGTTGCGCCTGTCGCGCGCGGAAGAAGCCCGCCTGTCTCATTGGGCTAAGCTTGATCTTCTGGATATGAAACAACTGAGCGGGCGGGCGTTACGCGTATGTCTATATCGACATGGGGCAAAGGCGGTGATGGATAATGCGCTCTTATCTTCGACCGATGCGCGCGATATTGTGGCGGCCTGTCAAAGCTGGCACCGTCCGGTTTTTCCTGTCACAGGCGCAGATTTACAAAGCGCTGGCATTGCGCCGGGGCCAGAGCTTGGCAAGACGCTCGCCCGGCTTGAAGAGCATTGGATCGCCAGTGACTTCCGAGCTGAGAAGAGGGTTTTGCTGGATCGCTTATTGTGAAGACTTGGGTATGGCCTCCGATTTCGAATGCACGTTATTCTATAGCATATCGAGCCACTGGAAAATTCCACTTCTGCGTGGAGGTGATTATGGGGCGCAGGTCAGGAGCAAGTCAAGATACAGCCCTTATTAGCTTGTGATAGGAATACATTATAATGATAGTAATTTTGCCGACTAAGAACGAAACTATTCATATTAAACTTAAAGAGAAATTGTCTGGCACACCTTTTGATGTTTTGGATGAACCGACACATTTCATGCAACTCCCAGACCGGCGACAGGGCGTGACTGGGAAAGGCGAATATTGGATGCGCTCCGGACCTGTAAATTCATTGTGGATAAAACCAAGAGCTCTCTTTAAAGTCGATGATCAGGCGCTTAATATACTTAGTAATATCCGTAATGATCGTAAAGCCCCCCTGTCTATATGGTATATGATTTCATTATTTCTGTATATATTTTCGACCTTAATAATAAGCTTGATTGCCCACTTTCAACACAGTGATGCGTTCTTGACCATAACCTATAATGGGAAAGAAATGATGATTAAGATAATTCCCTATG
>JARFRJ010000066.1 GCA_029287305.1 Hyphomonas sp.
TGGCATACTGGCCTGAATGACACCGTTTAGCTTATCAATAAAAGGATTACTCAGTTCTCCGGTTTGTGGCAATCCATTTTCAGCTTCAAATTTAGCAATCGCCTCGCGTGTGGCTGGGCCATATTTACCATCGGCTGTGAGCTTGGCAAATCCCAGAGTGTTCAAGGTCTTTTGTACGGCCATGAGTTGGGCCTCGGAGCCAGCATCCCAGTTTTGCGGCGCAAATCTACCATTCGGCGCTGCTTTTGCCGGGATTGCCCGCCAATTATTGGCACGTCTGTTAACCTCATCAACCAAAGCGGGTGTCAGGGCGCCGCTCTGCACCAATTGCTGAGCTGTCGTGCGAGCATCTCTGTCGCCGCCGCGCGCGGCAAGCTCAAGCCAGAAAAGAGCTTCAGACTGGTCCGGCGTTACACCGCGTCCGGTGGAGAACAAAACGGCCATATTATACTGACTGTTAGTGTGACCGGTTTCAGCAGCTTGGCGAAACCATTTTGCAGCAATTTGATCGCTGGCCTGTCCGCTTTGATTTTCAGCATAATAGCTGGCAATGGAAAACATGGCTTCAATATTGCCATTATAGGCCGCGCGCTCATGCCATTTCATCGCTTCTGCGATATCGCGCGTTGTTCCAAGACCTTCTTCATGCATCATAGCCAGAGTATACTGTGCCATAGCGACTTCATTTTCAGCAGCCAGCCGCATGAGTTTTTCAGCGCTGGCAAAATCACCCGATTCAAGCTTTTGTGCGGCCAATTGGAATTGTGCAGTACTATTGCCATTTTTAGCAACATCTTCAAGCGTAGGCTGAAGCGGGATCAGGGGCAGGGCAGCGACCGGGGCAGCCACCAGTTCTGGAGACACAGTTGCAAGTGTTTCAGCATTTATCTGTGCGCCATTATACGCGGTTAACTGAGCCAGAACGACGTCGGAATCAGACACTTCCTGCCTAGCTTCATTGTCAGCCAGAACTTTTGTCTCGCTTGAAACCACTTGTCCCATATCCCCGCGCATGTACATAAAAGCCAGAACCCCGGCACATGCCAGCGCAAAAACAGAGGTAAATTTGGTGAAGCCAAAGCGGCGCTTTTTAAGCTGCGGGCGTAACATAGCTGCCGCACCGGGTAGTGCGGCATTTTGGGCTGCTTTGCGAGCCAAGGTAATAGCATCTTCTTCAACGGGCTGAGATGCAGGCCTTGCCGCTGCCCTAGCGGCAATTGTCTTTGCACGTGACTGCGCCTCGGCCTGTTTTTGCTCCGCCAGAGATTCAGAGATATCCTTTTTTAACAGCTTGCTTTTAAGCTTCAGCCTATTTGGAGCATCGGTTATTTCGATAATTTCTTCGGGCTGTTCAGGATTATTTTCGAATTGAGGAGGGTGCTCTGTCGTCAACTCATGTGCAAGCTCGGTCTCTTGCGGCATTTCGCCAATGCGCGTCTGAGCCAGATTTATATCTTGATCCACCTTGATCGCTAACCCGGATGTCTCTGGAAGACAATCTGCATAAGCGATGGAAAGCGGCTGCGGCTGCTCCTTATCTGAGGGACCCTGGTCGATTGAGGGGGAGGGCGCGGCAAAGACCGGGCTCTCTTGCGCTAAGCTTATCGGGTCAGCCTGCGCGGCAAATATAGACGCCATTTCCGTTTCAAGATCAACGACATGATCTGTATCTTGAGGGCGAACATCGCTTGGCAGAGTGAGGGCTGCCATGTCGTCCCCGGTTTCGCAAACATCATTCAAATGATCATAAATACGCTCTGAAAGTTCGGCCAAGCGCGCATTGTCATTGGTCGTAATCGTTTCAAACTCAACGGGGTTCAGGGTTACTTCCATCGCCACTTTAGGTGTGGCTTGAGAGGCCTCCATGGAATTCAGGCGCTGTTCCAAGCTTGCGACCGCGCGTTGGACGGGCGCTGTATTCTGTATGGATTGATCTTGAACGCGCTCCAGACGATCAGAGACCGTGAGCAAAGCATTGGAGATGCGGCTTTCTTGCGTCTTTTGTCCGCGGTCAATCTTGTCTGACAAAGCTTTTAAAGCGTTCGCTTCATGTTGTTCCAGTCGCTTGGTTGCGCTTTCAACATGAGCCCCAATCTTGTCAATGGACTGCGATGTGCGGACTTCATTTTCTTTAAAACGTTCGTCAAACTGGTCTGTCAATTTATTGAATTGGGTGAAGATTTTTTCAATTGTCTCTTCTTTATGGGCTTCAAGGGTCTTTAAATGTGCGCCGAAATCAACGGTGCCATCTGCTGAAATATGTGTTTTTTCTTCACTCAGCCTTTTAAGTTTTTCCTCAAAATAGTCATTCGCACGCGTAATATGCGTACCAACTTGCTCAATCGCCTGCGTGTTTTGATCCTGAACCTGAAGCAGGCGGTTTTCAAAATTTGTTGTCATTTGTGACAAGGTTGCGCTGACCATATCCATGGTTTGGGCGTGACGATCTTCACTTTCATTTATGCGCTGGCTTAAATGTGTGAGGCTTTCTTCCAAGCGCGCTATGACAGGTGCGGTATCTTCGCGGTTTAACGCTGGGGTCGGGTGAGCCGGTTGGGCGATGTCGTGCGGCAGAAAATCAAAAATATGTCCTGGCGCTTGGCTCAGAGACGCGGCCTTTAAGGCACGCTCTTCTTGTTCAGCCTGAAACGCTTTCATTTTTGCGTCGGCATTTGCCTCAATCTGATCCATACGGGCGGTCAGGGTCTCAAACTGAGCCTCTGACGGGGAGGCCGAGTGATCTGTTTCTTTTTCTTTCCGGTCCAGTCGGTTTTGAACATAGGTCAGCGTGCTGGAAATGTCCGTCATGGAATTGGCTATATTGCCATGCGCCTTTACCATAGCATCTGACAAACCATCGACATGTTCGAGCATCTTGAACGCCAATTTCTCAACCGTTTCAATGCGCACATTTGTTTCGGTTATATGGCTTTGAAATTCACCATTGACGCGTGTATGCGTTTCAGCATTCGTGACGGCTTTATCTATGCGATGACTAAGAGCATCCATCTTGTGCGAAAGCTTTGAAAAATCCTCTTCAAATTTCTGCTTTATAGCGCGAGTTTCATTTTCTACTGTCTCGCCTTCATTATAGACGTGAGAGGCGAGCTTGCCTAAAGCGTCTTCGAGGGTCTGCAGGGACGCCAAATTATCTTCAGAACTTCGATTTTCTTCAAACTTTTTGATTTTTGCACTTAAAGCCTGCTGCGTATCGCGAATATCGCGCATAACCGTGCCGATATGTGCGCCAAAAGCCTTCTGGTCATGCTCGGCCTGTTTAAGGCGAGACAGCATATTTACGACAGAATTATCAATGCTTGCGGGATTATCTATGCTTGCAGATGGGCTGAGAGGTTGAGTTTTCGCCGTCTTTAGGCGCTGCTCAAGCAATTTAAGCATGGTTCCAGCCATTTGGGCGGAGGTTTCTGACGCATTTGACGATGCCCTTTGCCCATGGGAGGTTGCGCCTTTTGAGGGCATCTCAAAGGGGGACAAACTAGCTAGGCTTTTATCTTTATCTGTCATAGCAAAAATCCGTCTTCGACATCAGATCATATACCAGCTTTTCAAGCGAAGCGATACGCAAGATTGTTTCTGGTAGATTTAGCACGCCTAAAAGCCTTTCTGAGCAAGAATGAAGAAGCCTTTTTCAGCTTCCATGGTAATTTATGGTCTACAAAGTCTAAACATTCTCTGTGCTTTAACGCGGTTGTGTTAAAAGCTCATTAATTTTGAAAGATATAGGAAGGAATATATTTACATAAAATACTGGAACTGCGCTGTTGGGCATAACGTTGACGTTAGCGTAAACTTATGGAATAAAAAAATATGTCTAAAACTTATTCCAGCTCACATCCTCAATCGCTCATGATCGCTAAGGTGCAAACCTATACAATCACAGAACTGGCGCGTGAGTTTGGTATAACAGCTAGGGCTTTAAGGTTTTATGAAGATAAAGACTTATTGCACCCAGCGCGCGATGGTCTGACGCGGATTTACTCCACACGCGATCGCGCCCGTCTTAAGCTGATTATGCGCGGTAAGAGCGTAGGGCTGCCCTTGGCAGATATTCGTGAAATTCTTGATCTTTATTCAATTAGCGGGGACCAGCGTGTGCAATTACGCACAACTCTGGATAAATTCCGTAAGCAAGTTCTGGAATTGGAGAAGCAACGCGATGATATCGAAAAATCGCTGGAAGAATTGCACAAAGGCATTGCCTGGGCCGAGGAGCAATTAAATTCATCTTGTTTTGATGAAGGTGCCAGTCGAAATATTGAAGCCTATGATGCTATCGCGCGGGCGCACATGGATAGATAGTCCCTTTGCGCCGTGAGCAGCATACTAACACAGATACATACATACAAAACATTCAAACCCCATACAGAAGATAAAAGACAAAAGATAAAG
>JARFRJ010000081.1 GCA_029287305.1 Hyphomonas sp.
TGATCTGCGCTTTGAACACCTCCATGGAGATGAGATTACTGAGGCGCATTGGGATGTTTTCTATGCATATTATCTCGATACAGGCGCGCGCAAATGGGGGTCACCTTATCTTACCCGCGACTGCTTCAGCTTACTTGGCGCCAGGATGGCAGACAGGATATTGCTGATCCTAGCTTATGAGGCGGATAGGGCGATCGCCGGCGCGCTCAATTTTATTGGGTCTGATACGCTATATGGACGCTATTGGGGGTGTCTTGCCCCACGGCCGTTTTTGCATTTTGAAACCTGTTATTATCAGGCGATAGATTATGCGATTTCCAAAGGGTTGACCTATGTGGAAGCGGGTGCGCAAGGGGGGCATAAACTGGCCCGTGGTTATGGTCCTGTGACGACCCATTCCATGCATTGGATCGCCCATCCAGGTCTCAGACATGCGGTCTCTGACTATCTCGATCAGGAGCGTCTTGCCGTTTCAGAAGAATATGAATATCTTAAAACACGCACGCCCTTCAGAAAGGACACCGCCTCATGACCCTGCATTCGGCCTATGATCCTGATAATATTTTTGCCAAAATCCTGCGCGGGGATATCCCGCATATTGGCGTCTATGAAGATGAGATTGCCCTGGCTTTTATGGATATTTTTCCGCAAACCTATGGGCATACTTTAATTATCCCAAAACAGGTCCGGGCGCGAAACCTGCTGGATGTGCCGTCAGAGAAACTGGGTCCCTATATGGAACGGGTTCAGCGTGTTGCGATTGCTGTTGAAAAAGCGCTTAAGCCTGATGGGTTGATTATCACCCAGTTTAACGGCAGCTTGGCAGGCCAAACTGTTTTTCATCTGCATTTTCATATTTTGCCAAAATTTACAGGCGCGCGGCTGAAACCCCATGCCGAAGGTGCGCAGGCGGACCCGGCCGACCTTGAAAAACTGGCCGAACGCATTCGGCTGGCTTTCTAAATATCCCAATCCGCCAGAAGCACCGGAGTATTTGTAAAGTCAATCGACAGGCGCACGCAGAATATACCGAGCACGCGCATAATAGTGGCCATGCATTTGGGGCGCGTGATAATCGCAAAGCGGCTCTACAAATCCAGTTTTTCTTTCAAAATCTCATTAACGGCCTGTGGATTGGCTTTGCCGCCTGAATTTTTCATCACTTGGCCGACAAACCATCCAAGGGCTTTGGGTTTGGCGTGACCCGCTTCTTTTTGTGCCTGAACCTGTGCCACCTGTTTTGGATTCGCAGCCATAATCTCGTTGACCAAGGTTTCAATTGCGCCCGTATCTGTGACCTGTTTTAGACCTTCTGCCTCGACAATATCACTGGCAGATTTACCAGTGTCGATCATTTTCAGCATAACATCTTTGGCAATTTTACCTGAAATGGTCTGATCGGTGATCAAATCAATCAATCCGCCCAGCGCAGCTGCGGATATGGGTGTGTCGGTAATTTCCAAGCTTTGCTTATTGAGATAGCCAAATAATTCCTGATTAACCCAATTGACAGCAAGACGCGTATCGCGCCCTCTGGCGACCTCTTCAAAATAGGCCGCGCGGTCTGCATCAGCGGTGAGGACGCCCGCATCATAGGCTGACAGGCCATATTCGTGCATATAGCGGATGCGTTTTTCATCTGGAAGTTCCGGCAGGCTTGCCCTGATTTTCTCAACAAAATCAGGGTCCAAACGCAATGGCAAAAGGTCGGGGTCTGGAAAATAGCGATAATCATGCGCATCTTCCTTGGAACGCATGGTTCGGGTGCGCCCTGTATTGGGATCAAACAGGCGGGTCTCCTGATCAACCTGTTGGCCCGTTTCAAGCAGCTCAATCTGGCGCAGGGCTTCATATTCAGCCGCTTGCTGAATAAAGCGGAAGGAATTCATATTCTTAATCTCACACCGCGTGCCTAAATGGGAAAAATCACCGGTCGCCTTGAATTTTTCATACGCGCCAGGTCGACAGACCGAGACATTCACATCAGCGCGCAGATTTCCCTTTTCCATATCGCCATCGCAACTGCCCAGCGCAATTAGAATGGCCCTTAGCTTTTTGACATAGGCAGCCGCCTCAAGCGGTGAGCGGATGTCCGGCCTGGATACAATTTCCATAAGCGCCACACCAGAGCGGTTAAGGTCGACATAGGTTTCATCGTCCGACATATCATGAATGGATTTACCCGCATCCTGTTCTAGATGCAGGCGTTCTATACCGACAGGAAATTGATAGGAAGGCTCCCCATGGGCAGGCTCCACATCCACCAGTAATTCGCCTTCACCGACAATCGGATGCGCAAATTGCGAGATTTGATAGCCTTGCGGTAAATCCGGATAGAAGTAATTCTTTCGGTCAAACCGGGAATAGAGATTGATCTTGGCTTTCAAGCCAAGCCCTGTGCGCACGGCCTCTTCAACACAGGCGCGATTGATCACAGGCAGCATGCCCGGCATGGCGGCATCGACCAGAGAAACATTGGAATTAGGCTCCGCCCCATAGGCGGTGGAGGCCCCTGAGAACAGTTTGGCCTTGGAGGCTATCTGGGCATGAACCTCCAATCCCATGACGACTTCCCAGTCTCCGGTAGATCCGGTCAGGCGATAAGAGGGGCGGGTTTCAGTCAGCATTTTAAAAAACCTGTTCTTTGAAAGGGAGGAACGTCTTTATCAGTGATATACGAGTATTAAAACAGACCCAAGCAGCGATCCAGACTTAAATT
>JARFRJ010000082.1 GCA_029287305.1 Hyphomonas sp.
TGGGACGGCTTGCCTCAAGAGCGGTTTAAGCTTTGCGCTCTGGCTGGTATAAGGCATATTGTCTCGACTTATCAAAAGGACACAGATGTCATGATTCGCATCCTTATCGCCTGTCTTATACTTCAGACATCCATTATAAGCCTCGCCTATGCCGATATCCGGGCTTTATATACAATACGTGATATTGAGGTGAAGACGCAAGCAGACAGCGTCCTAGAAGCTCAACAAGAGGCTTTTGATGAGGTCCGGATAGACGCGGCTGAAACCTTGCTTAGAAAAATTACGCTGCCCCAAGACCGTCAGGACCTGAACCATCAGGGCTTCAGCGCCAGTGAGGCTGCCGGGCTTGCTGCGGCTGTCGAAATTCAGGAAGAAACACGCGGCGGCAATAATTATGCTGCCACGCTCAGCGTCGTGATTAACCCAACCGCCATGCGGGCCTATCTGGAAGCTCAATCCATCCCCTATATGGATCGCCAAGCGCCTAAAAGCCTGCTTGTGCCGACAGCTCGCCGGGCTGAATTTTCCGATTGGTATGCCAGTTGGGAAGAAGCTGACCCTGGCTTGCTGACCCCTTATGTGAAGACTGAAACGGCCTATACGGCAAATACAAATTGGCTTGACCTGCAAAGTGAAGTTGGCCTGACGGGCAGTCAAAGAGCCCTATTTGTCGATCTTCAGGACACTTTTGAAGGCTGGCGGGTCGAGGCGTTTATCCGTGTCGCGGGCCATACTATACCGATTGGACAGACCACGCCGCAACCGACCCTCGCCGACGCGCATGACGCCACCATAGAGATGTTAAGCCTGCATTGGAAAAAACAATCCATTGTCCGCTCCGAGGCCCGCACATTCGGCCAATTGACCGTCCTGTACACCTCATTGCCAGAATGGACATATCTGCGCAGCGCTTTTGTTCAATCGCCTCTCATCTCTGATTTTCAGATCAAATCCATTGCCGCCGAGGGGGCTTTTATTGAGTTTGCCTATGCGGGCGATCAAAATAGATTACGCGCAGATTTCCTGCAACGCGGCCTGAGCCTTAATGAGGAGGCGATTGGCTGGGTTGTGCGATCGGCCAGTTCAGGCGGTTGATAGACACGTATGGCGTTAAATGTGAAAGACAGCCCCACTCAATTAAGTTTCCCATTGACCGCTGAGATCGACAATTTTTCTGATCTTAGGGTGACAGATGTCAATCGCGCAGCCCTCCAAGTGGTGCAAAACTGGCCGGCTTGGAACAGCCATGCCCTGCATTTGACCGGACCGGAAAAATCGGGATTGACGACGCTCACCCGTTTGTGGAGTGCGCAGGCCGAGGCAAGATTGATCGACGCGGCGCGTTTCAATCAATACACACAAAAAGAGATTGAAGCGCTGGCGACACATCATTGCGCTTTGGACGATGCCGACCAGATTACCCATGAAACCAATCTTCTTATGCTGTATAATCTGACCGCTGAGCGGGGCCGCTCTCTGCTTTTAACCGCGCATAGCCCGGCCATGCATGCGGCCTATCGCTCTGCAGATCTGAAATCGCGCCTTGCCAGCCTCACCATTGCAGAGATTTATCCCCCCGATGAAGCCATGCTGGCCGCGCGTCTGGTCGCCGCCTGTCGCCGTCATTATCTGAAACTCAATCAGGCAACACTCGATTATCTGATCATCCGCCTGCCCCGCGTCTATACAGAGATTGAAACCTATGTTTTACGATTGGATGAAGAAATTCACCGAACTGGGCGTTCCCCCAGTGTGCCTTTGGCCAAAACCGTGCTTGAAATGGCGCCTAACCCCTAACAGGGTTTGAAGCCGGGCGGCACAATATGATCTGTCAAAAGGGTAATCATGACTGATATAAATATGGCTGACACAGACATGACGGATGCAAAAATGGCTGGCCCGCCCCCAAGCGGCGAGACCTTAAGAGACCGTCCGGAACGCTTCTTCAATCGGGAGATTTCCTGGCTGAAATTTAATCAGCGTGTTTTGGAAGAGGCCGCAAACCTAGCGCATCCTTTATTGGAAAGGCTGCGCTTTTTATCCATTTCGGCGAATAATCTCGATGAGTTTTATATGGTGCGCTATGCTGGACTGCGCGAGCAAAAACGCGCGGGCGTGGAGCGTAAAAGTCAAGATGGGCTCACCCCTGCCATGCAGGTTCAGAAGATTGAAATCGTCGCAGGCCAGCTGATGGAAGAGCAACAAGCCTGTTATAAAATCCTGCTTACGGAGCTCTCCCATGCGGGCATCCATATCATCACGCCCGAGCAATTGGATAAAACCGATCATGCCTTGCTTGCAGATATTTTTGAAAGCGAAATCCTCCCGCTTTTAACCCCGCTCGCCTTTGATCCGGCCTATCCTTTTCCATTTATTCCCAATTGCGGTTTTGTCCTCGCTTTCAGCTTGAAGCCCAAACAGGACGGCGAGGCGATGACAGGTCTTGTGCCGATGCCAGCTCATGCCGCCCGCTTTATTCAGCTCAAACCTACAAGCAAGGGCGAGGTGCGCTACATCGCTTTGGAACAGGTTATTCCGCTTTTTATCTCTACACTGTTTCCCGGTTACAAGGCTTCAGGCGTCTGCGAGTTTCGAATTATTCGCGATTCCGATATCGAAATTGATGAGGAAGCTGAAGACCTGATCCAGGAGTTTGAAATTCTCCTGCGCCAGAGACGACGGGGGCGCATTGTCCGCATTAAGGTCAACGCCGCAGCCCCCAAACGCTTGCGCACGCTGCTTTTGCGCGAAATGGAAGCCGAACCGAATGATCTTGTTGTCACAGACGGGATTCTAGGCCTCGAACAATTATCAGAATTGGTTACGGAAAAGCACCGCGCCTTGCAATTTCCACCTTATGAACCGCGCTATCCAGAACGTGTCCACGAACATGGCGGGGATTGTTTTGCCGCTATTCGTGAGAAAGATTTCATCGTTCATCACCCTTATGAATCCTTTGATGTCGTGGTTGAATTTATCCGCCAAGCGGCGCAAGACCCGGATGTTCTGGCGATCAAGCAGACGCTCTATCGGACCAGTTCGGACTCGCCGATTGTGGCGGCTCTGATAGAAGCGGCGGAAGCAGGAAAATCCGTCACTGCACTGGTCGAGATCAAAGCCCGCTTTGATGAGGAGACGAATTTACGTCTGGCCCGAGATTTGGAACGGGCTGGGGTTCAAGTGGTCTATGGATTCATTGATTATAAAACCCATGCCAAAATTAGCCTCGTCGTGCGCCGCGAGGAAGAAAGCTTACGCACATATGCACATTTTGGCACGGGCAATTATCACCCCATTACGGCCCGTATCTATACAGATTTGTCCCTGTTCACCGCAAAACCTGCCTTTGGCCGGGATGCCGGTCGGCTGTTCAATTTCGTCACTGGCTATAAGCATCCGCATATGAACGGGCCGAGCCTTGAAAAGATTGTAATGTCCCCAACCAATCTCTCCAACACATTGATTAAACTTATAGAAACGGAGAGTGAGGCCGCCAGGGCCGGCAAACCATCTGGCATTTATGCCAAGCTAAACTCGCTCGTTGACGGGAACATTATTGATGCGCTTTACCAGGCCAGTCAGGCCGGTGTGCCCATTAATTTGATTGTGCGCGGCATATGTTGTCTACGCCCTGGCATTCCTGGCCTGTCAGAGACGATTGAAGTGAAAAGTATTGTCGGGCGGTTTTTAGAGCATTCGCGGATTGTCGCTTTTGCCAATGGGGCTGGCCTGCCCTCGCCGAAAGCCAAAGTCTTTATCTCCTCAGCCGACTGGATGCCGCGAAATATGAAACGCCGCGTGGAAGTGATGGTGCCACTGGAAAATGACACTGTGCGCCGACAAGTGCTTTACCAAATCCTCATGGCCAATCTGAAAGATGATATGCAAAGCTGGATATTGCAGCCAGACGGGGACTATATTCGTGTGAAACCGTCTGAACGTGCGCCCTTTAATGCGCATCAATACTTCATGAATTATGCCAGTTTTTCCGGTCGCGGAAGTGAAAAGGATATGAATTTGCCGCCTGAATTTGCGATTGAAGATTTGTAAGCCGGATGCAAACGGGCGACCCGCATACGAATTTACAAGCCGTTATTGATATTGGATCGAACTCGGTTCGTCTGGTTATTTTCGAGGTCGGGGGACAGGCTTTACTGCCCTATTATAATGAAAAGGTCATGGCCGGGCTGGGTGTCGGTGTGCCAGAAACCGGACATCTGCCGGCTGCGGGCATCGTCATGGCGCTAAAAGCCCTGAAACGTTTCAAACTGATTATTGAAGGCCTTAAAATTGAAACCGTACATGCGGTTGCTACAGCCGCGATCCGCGCCGCCAAGGATGGCCCGGACTTTGTGCGAACGATCAAAAGAGATATCGGGTTTGATGTTGATATTATAAAGGGAGCCGAGGAAGCGCGCCTGTCTGGTCTTGGCGTCTGCGGCGGCATGCACAAAGCAACAGGGCTGGTCGGCGATCTGGGCGGCTCCAGCCTAGAATTTTGTGTCGTCAAGGACGGGCAAATTCAAGGCAAAGGAGAAAGCCTCATGCTCGGGCCGCTATCCATGGACATAGCGCAGAAAAGCCCAGCAGAACAAGAGGCCGCGATTGATGAAATTTTGAAACAGGCGCAGCATTTGCGCTCTGGCTATGATAATTTCTACCTTGTCGGCGGGGCTTGGCGCGCTTTGGCCAAGCTGCACATGGACGTGTATGACTATCCCTTACGGCTTTTGCATGGCTATCAAATGGACGCCCCGGCGCTGGACCATATTGTAGAGCTGACGCAAGACACATCAGAGGCGGGGCTGGAGCGAAGACGCCGCGCCAGTCAAAGACGGCAGGCCAATCTCCCCTATGCCGCCTTGCTTTTAAGACAGATCTTCAAAGCCGGGAAGTTTACGAACGCCGTCACCTCCTCTTATGGATTGCGCGAAGGCCTTATCTTCTCGCAAATCCCAAAGCCAGAAGTGCCCCAGATTTTACTCGAAGGCTTGCAGCTTACGCTCCTGCATAAACAAACGCGGCTGACTTATGGCACCGCCATGTATCACTGGATCAGACCTTTATTGACAGAGACTATGCTAGCCCCGCTCGCTTTTGAGAAAATAATGCGCCTGGTCAGAGCCGCCTGTATGATGGCCGAATCTGGAGCGTTCTTCCATCCTGAGCAGCGGGCCAATCTCGCCTTTGAGACCATATTGCGGGGCCAGTTTTATACCCTTACCCATGCAGAGAGAATTTTTCTCGCCGCGATGATTGGCTATCGCTACCATTACAATTTTAAACTTCCTTCTGCTTTGGCCGCCTTACTGCATCCGCGTCAAAAGGAGCTTAGCCGTATCCTGGGCGCTGCCTTACGCCTCGGCAGTCTGGTATCCGGTCGGTCGTCCAACATATTTGATAAAATACAGCTAAAGCTGACCGATGATACCCTCAGCCTTCTCTTCCACCCGGCCATAGAAGACATGCTTTCCAATAAGGTTGAAAGACGCCTAGAAACACTCGCCCATCTGATGGGGCGCCACGCCCTTATGGAAAAGCATCCTGATCTGGCTGCGTTTTAAACAAGCGGATTTCATTATCCTGCAGCGACAAAGCCAGCTGACCGGACATCAAGGCTTGGGCATGTTGACCAAAAATCTCATATCGCCAGCCCGTTAAAGCCGGTATATCCTCTGTTTCCCCGCGGGCAATACGTTCAATATCGGCTGCATTCGCAATCAGACGCGGGACGATACTGGCATCCTCCGAAACATATTTTAACAGAACTTTCAGCATTTCTGGCACACCGCCGGGCAGGTGCGCATTTTGCTTTCGCGTCGGCAATATCGGCGCATATTGTTTGGGGCTTGCCAGCGCTTGATCTACCATCTCTTTCAGCCCATCGGCATATTTTGACCGCATAAAGCCTTTTTGCAAGGATCTAAGCTGCTCATACTCTGCCTCATTACGCGGTTTTTGCAGAGCAATTTCATAAATAGTATCATCCTTCATAATGCGCCGACGCGGTCGGTTCAGCGTCTTGGCACGGGTTTCGCGCCAAGCGGCGACATTGGCCAAAACAGCCAGATAATCGGGCTTGGATTTACGAATTTTCAGCTTCTGCCAAGCGTGTTCTGCCCGGTTGTCATAAAGTTCAGACGCTTCTAGGCGTGCCATATCTTCAGCCAGCCAGCCGAGCCTGCCCTTGGCCTCTAACTGCATCTTCATTTCATAATAGGCATCACGCAAATGGGTGACATCGCCCAAAGCATAAGCCAATTGCTTTTCTGTTAAAGGGCGTCCCAGCCAATTTGTAAATTGGGAGGATTTGTCAATGTGCAGGTTCAAAACCCGCTGGATCAGATTGTCATAAGAAATCGAATCGCCCAGCCCAAGCGCCATAGCGCCAATCTGTGTATCAAATATGGGGCCAAGCGGCTCGCCAAGGAGCGCATGGAAAATCTCCAAATCCTGACGCGCGGCATGTAAGACTTTAACACGCGAGCGATCTTTGATGAGATCAAGAAACGGGGTCAGATCGAGTCCCTCAGCGAGCGGATCAATCATGCCCTCTATATTCGGCGCTGAGGCCTGAATCAGGCAGAGTTCAGGCCAATAGGTTTGCTCCCGGTGAAATTCCGTATCAATGCACAAAAAATCCCCTTGAGCCAAGGCGTCACAAAACGTATGTAGCGCTTTTGTATCGGTGATTGGGATCAGATTTTTATTAGACATTCCCGTCCCTATCCGATCACCCGAACAAGGTCCAGCGCTGCGACAGATTTTCAAGCCGCCATGCGCCTAAAATGTTGAAGGAACCGCCCATGCATGCCTATCGAACCCACCATTGCGGTGAACTGACCGCCGATCATACGGGCCTGGAAGTCAAGCTGTCCGGCTGGCTGCATCGTCGCCGCGATCATGGCGGCGTGATGTTCATTGATCTGCGTGATCATTATGGCCTGACCCAATGCGTATTTGATCCGGACTTTCCCGCCTTTGCTGTGGTTGAACGTTTGCGCTCTGAAAGCGTGATTACGGTGACGGGCGAGGTGCTTGCCCGTGCAAGCGACCTTATCAATCCCAATCTGGCCACGGGTGAGATTGAAATACGTGTGAAAGAAGCGCATATTCAGTCCGAGGCATCTGAATTGCCCCTGCCCGTCTTTGGTGAACCGGATTATCCTGAAGATATTCGCCTTAAACATCGCTATCTGGATTTACGCCGCGAGACCTTGCACAAGAATATGGGCCTGCGGGCCGATGTTACCGCCTCTATCCGGCAGCGTATGGTCGCCCAAGGCTTTACCGAATATCAGACCCCTATCCTGACCGCGTCCAGCCCGGAAGGCGCGCGCGACTTCCTCGTCCCCTCGCGCCTGCATAGGGGTGAATTTTACGCCCTGCCGCAAGCCCCGCAACAATTTAAACAATTGCTGATGGTCTCAGGCTTTGATCGCTATTTCCAGATCGCGCCGTGTTTTCGCGATGAGGATGCCCGGGCTGACCGGTCGCCTGGTGAGTTTTACCAGCTTGATATCGAAATGAGTTTCGTCACTCAGGAAGACGTCTTCCAAGCAATAGAACCGGTTATGCGCGGCGTGTTTGAAGAGTTCTGTGATTGGGATGGCAAGACCCGGCACATTCCGAACGGCCCTTTCCCGCGTATCCCCTATGCCGAGGCCATGGCCAAATATGGCTCGGACAAGCCGGATTTGCGTAATCCGATCGAATTGGCCGATGTGACCGATTATTTCAAGGATGACGCTCTGACCGGATTTGGCATTTTTGCCAAAATCATCGCCGGAGGTGGCACGGTTATTGCCATCCCTGCTCCGCAATCGGCAGCCAAACATTCACGCAAATTCTTCGATGAAATGGACAAATGGGCCAAAAAAGAGATGCAGGCCCCCGGCCTTGGCTATGCCCGCCTGCGTGAGGCTGAAACCGGCGGCGTGGAAAGCCAGGACCCTGTCCTGAAGAATTTCAAGCCGGACCATCTGGCCAGCCTTTTGGCCTCTCTTGGTCTTGGCGCAGGCGATGGCCTGTTTTTCTCTGCTGGCAAGAAGAGCGACGCCTATAAGCTGGCAGGCGCGGCGCGTCTGAAAGTGGGCGAGCAGCTTGGGCTTGTTGAAGAAAATATCTTCAAATTCTGCTGGATTGTCGATTTTCCGATGTATGAATATGATGAAGAAGCCAAAAAGATAGACTTCTCACATAACCCCTTCTCAATGCCGCAAGGCGGTATGGAGGCGCTTATAAGCGCTCAGACAGACGCCGACATATTGGACCTGAAAGCCTATCAATATGACATTATCTGCAATGGCGTCGAGCTCTCATCCGGGGCGATCCGAAACCACAGGCCGGATATCATGCTGAAAGCCTTTGCTCTGGCCGGGTATGGGCCAGAAATCGTGGAAGCGGAATTTGGCGGTATGCTGAACGCTTTTCGCTATGGCGCGCCCCCGCATGGTGGGATCGCTCCGGGGCTTGACCGCATGGTCATGCTGCTCGCAGACGCAAGCAATATCCGCGATGTCACCCTGTTCCCGCTAAACCAGCAGGCCAGAGACCTGATGATGAATGCGCCCTCAGCGGTGAGTGAAACGCAATTGCGCGACCTCAATATCCGCCTTGCCCCCACCCCAAAATCATAAGGCCCACGCCTTTACGGCCTAGGGCGTGCCCGAGCGCTTGCGCAGATAGGTCAAAATTGTATCGGCGGCGATGTCATGGGCCGGGCGCGCGCCTAGCCCCAGCGTTTTTAAAGCGGTATTCTGGGCCTCAATTTGCGATCGTCTCAATTCGCCTTCATCCCAGAGGGGCAAAGCGGTCTCAACAATACGATCTGGACGAAAGGCGCTTTGCAGAAGTTCCGGTATAATCTCTTCGCCAGCCGCCATATTCAAAAGCGTGATATAGTCAGCCCGAAAGAGGAAAGTTTTCAAAGCGGCATAGGTCAAAGGGGACAGGCGGTAACCGGTTATAATCGGTGCTTGTGAGAGGGCCAATTCCATATTGACCGTGCCGGAACAGCTAATCGCAAGGCGCGCCTTGGCCATGGCCTGAAACCGTGCCTCTGTCCCACGGATAAGTGTCCAATCCTTTGGCAGGTCGGGATGCAAATCGCAAAACAGTTGATAGACATTGTCGGCGGGAGCCAGACATATCTGCATATCTGGACGGAGTTTGCGCAAAGCTTTGGCGGCGGCAATCATTGGCGGGGCCATACGCCTGATTTCTGCCGAGCGACTGCCCGGAAGTAAGAGGAGAGTGTCTGTGTCCTCCCCATCTTGCGGGGCCTTGGACGGGGGCGTTTGGGTCCACTGCCCCCCGGTCAAATCCGGGCGTGAAAGCGCTGGATGACCCATAATGGTCACAGGTAAGTCATAGGGCGCATAATAGGGCGCTTCAAATGCATTCAGACAGATCAAATGATCCACGGACGCTGCCAGCGTCTTGGCCCGGCCAGCCCGTGTCGCCCAGACTTGTGGACCGATCAGTTTAATAATCGGAATATCCGGTGCCAACCGACGTAGTTTTTTAGCGATCCGCAGGCTCAGTCCCCAAGCATCCACAAGCACGGCGACATCGGGCTTTGAGGCGGCAATATCGGCGGCAATTTGCGCAGACACCTCGCGCACTTTGGCATAAGCGCTTAGCCCTTCCCAAAACCCCAGCACGTTAACCGCTTCCATATCAATGTCCGGACCTTCGGCGCGACAAGATATCGCCGCGCCCCCCACACCGCGAAAACTGAGGCTTTGATCCTTGCGCTTTAGCGCATCCATAACTTCCCCGGCAAAAACATCTCCGGA
>JARFRJ010000090.1 GCA_029287305.1 Hyphomonas sp.
ATATCATGGCTTTGCGATTAACCCATAGCCTATATTGCGCAAGACCCGGCCCGGCTTTAAGCCATAGGCATCTATAGTGTAACGCCAATACGTGAAGAGCGGGCTATCAGACGATCAAAACGTCAGATAATCAGCGTCTCGCGAATATGGGCGGGAATATTGGCAATGGTTTCCCTTGCCTCATAATAAGCTGTCGGCGGCGGAATATTCATCCTGGCTCGCGCCTCGTCTAGATTTTCATGCATGAGAGCGGGAATATCCTGATCGCTTATAATTTCGGCCATTTTGCTATGTCTTCGGGCTTCATCATAAACACGTTTCACTTTGACAGAGGCGGGATAATCCTTACGCATTTTCAAAAAAGCTATGACGGCTATAAACATAACCCCGCGCGCAGGCGTCTGGCCATAGGTAAAGGTCAGCACGCTGGCCTCGCCCATGGCATCGCGGCCATATCCGGTGAGAATATGAAAGAGATCATGCGTATCGCGCTGCCTTGCGCCATACCATGATATATCGTCTTCATAGACAGGATAGTTTTGCATAAAGCGCTCACTTTCTTTGACGAGCCCTGCTGCTGAGAGACCTTCAGACTTCATAAAGCGAATATAGGCTTCGCCCACCGATCCGCGGGGCAGGTCGCCAAAGCCTTGATGATCATCCATAAATTCTGGCAGGCTGCGGCGTTCAAGATATCGCGCCCGTCCATCGGGCCGTTTCAGAGAGGCTCTGAAGTTTCGCTCAACCGCATTCCCATTCAAGGCCTGAATAATGTGAAAGACCTGTTCTGTATCTTCTTTATCAGCAATCAATTTGCGCATATGCTGCATTGCCTTGATCGGCTTTATCTTTGGCGGCACACGGTCTGGATGTATAAAAGGCGCAATATCTGACATATTTAACTCCTGATAGGATAATCATATAAACCTATAATAGGGCTAGGAAGAGAGTATGGCTAGGTTGTGACGGCAATATTATATCCCTGTAAGGTGATTTGAATGAAAGAGCATCCCATCTGTGCAGATACACCGGTCTGATAATTTTCAACATTTGCCGTCTATGCTGTATGCTTGGTACCTAGCGAATGCGCGCGATTTACCCTGGCGGATCGGTCCGGCAGACCGCGCGCGCGGGGCGCGGCCAGACCCTTATGCCGTTTGGCTGTCTGAGATTATGCTGCAACAAACCACCGTGATGCATGCCGCGCCTTATTATCTGAAATTCATACAGCGCTGGCCAAGTGTGAGCGACCTTGCCGAGGCGGATGATGCTGATGTGATGGCGGCTTGGGCCGGGCTTGGCTATTATGCCCGGGCGCGTAATCTGTTGAAATGTGCCCGGCAAGTCTCTGACCTTGGCGGTTTTCCTGACACAGTTAAAGGCCTTAAGGCTTTGCCCGGCATCGGCCCTTATACGGCTGGCGCGCTTGCGGCGCTCGCCTTTAACCGCTCGGAGGCGGCCATAGACGGCAATGTTGAGCGCGTCTTTGCCCGGCTTTTGGCGGAGACAACGCCCTTCCCGAAGGCCAAATCAAAACTTAGTATAATTGTGTCATCCCTTGTGCCCGAAAAAACCCCGGCTGAATTTGCGGAAGGCTTGATGGATTTGGGCGCCATGATTTGCACGCCAAAACAGCCAAATTGTCCGGCTTGTCCGCTTATTTCCCTCTGTCAGGCCTATCGGCAGGGCGACCCGCAAACCTATCCCGTCAAGGCCCCAAAAACACCAAAGCCTGAGCGTTCAGGTCATGCCTTTCTCCTGACCCATCAAGGGCATTTGCTGTTGGAGCGCCGGGCGCAGACAGGCCTGCTCGGCGGCATGCTCGGCGTGCCAGGATCGACATGGACAGAACAGGCAAGTGCCGACTGCGAGGGCGCACCGATTGGGGCAGATTGGACATATCGCGGCGATGTGCGCCATGTCTTCACACATTTCTCATTGGTTTTGAAAGTCTGGCAGGCCGAATGGTCTGGACAGCGAGGCTCAGCCAATGTGCACGGCGAGTGGGTCGCCTATGAGGATATATCAGGGCTGCCAACGGTCTTTTTCAAAGCCGTCAAATTGCTTTCTCAGACGAGCCCCATTTCAGAGCGATAGCGCCGCCGCAAAAGATCAATTGGCGCAAGATCGCGGCCCTCTGTTTCATAATGCCAATAGGTCCAGCCATTACAGGCAGGGGTGTTTTGCACATACGCCCCGACCCTGTGAATGGAACCTGTGGTCTCACCGGTTGCAAGAGACCCATCGACACGAATACGGGCTATTTTCCGACGTTTGGCGCAAAACAGGCGGTCGCCAGGTCTCAGCCAACCATGCTCAACAAGAGCCCCAAAGGGAACGCGTGGCAGGCTTTTCTTGCTTTGCTCAACCTGTAGCGCCTCACCGGCAATAGGTTCAATCGCGCGGATGCGTTGACGGGCGATGTCGATATAGGCCTTGTCGCGCTCTATGCCGACATAATGTCGGCCAAGCCTTTTGGCGACAGCGGCTGTTGTGCCTGTCCCTGAAAACGGATCAAGGACAATATCGCCTGGATTGGTCGTTGCCAGAAGGACACGGTTGAGCAGGCTTTCAGGCTTTTGTGTCGGATGCGCTTTCTTGCCGTCTTCACCTTTCAGGCGCTCTGCGCCAGTACAGATCGGGATCACCCAATCAGAGCGCATTTGTGTATCATCATTAAAGGTTTTCAGGGCCTGATAATTGAATACCGGTTTTGACTTTTCTGATTTACTGGCCCAGATCAGAGTCTCATGCGCGTTTTGAAAGCGTGTGCCCTTGAAATTCGGCATCGGATTGGTCTTGCGCCAGATAATGTCATTCTGAATCCAGAAGCCGCTATCCTGCAAAATTGTGCCCAGACGAAAAATATTATGATAGGAGCCGATCACCCATATCGCGCCATTATCTTTCAGCACACGCCGCGCTTCGCTTAGCCATTGATGGGAAAACAAATCATAAGCATCAAAACTGTCAAATCGGTCCCAATCATCCATAACCCCGTCGACTTTGGACTGGTCGGGCCGTGTCAGAGCCCCGCCGAGCTGTAAATTATAGGGCGGGTCTGCAAATACGATATCCACAGACTTTTCCGGTAATTTGGAAAGTATATCAATGCAATCACCTTCGATAAGTGTGTCTGGCGTCAACTCCATTTTTTAAACAACCTTTTCGAATCAACCGGTTCTGGACATTGTCAAGTTTTGAATTTGACAAGTGATTCGCCAGTTGAATCAGAAAATGGCACAAATGGCAATTCCTGATTTTTGTGCATAAGAGCGCTTTGTCTGTGCAAAAATAGCGCAGGGATGATGGAGAAAGTCTGATTTTCTGTGCATAGACGGTCTATATCAAGACGGTACTTGCAGGATTTGAGCTTTAAATCTGCTCAGATTTATATTTTGTTCTCTATAAAGCCAGCGACATTTGATCACCGGATTTAAGCGGCGGGCGAAACAGATCGGTGCGTAAGGGCTTTCGGGAGGAGACAAGGTTCAGGCGTTTTAAAGCCTTCTGAAAGCGCTGGGCAACCAGCTCGGCATAAGCCCCTTTGCCGCGCCCGCGCTCAAACCATCTGGCATCATAATCCTTGCCGCCGCGCATATCGCGCAAATGATTGATAATGCGCGCTGAACGGTCCGGATAATGTTGCGCCAACCATTCATGAAACAGGTCTTTCAGCTCAAAAGGCAGACGCAACATCACATAGCCTGCGCTATGTGCGCCAGCCTCACAAGCTGCCTCTAGGACAGATTCAATCTCATGCGCATTCAAGGCCGGAATAATCGGTGCATTCATGATGATAACCGGAATGCCCGCCTGACTTAAGGCGGTGACCGTTTCCAGACGCTTGCTCGGTGTGGCGGCGCGCGGTTCCATCAGCCGGGCAAGCTTACGGTCCAAAGTGGTGATTGAGACCCCGACCCGGGCCAGACCTTTGGCGGCCATGGGGGCAATCAAATCAATATCGCGTTGGATTAGCGTGGATTTTGTCAGAAAACTGACCGGGTGATTATGCTCGGCGAGAATTTCGATCAGGCGGCGGGTAAGTTCGGTCTTGCGCTCAATCGGCTGATAGGCATCGGTATTAATACCAAGAGCGATCGGCCTTGGCTTATAGTTTGGCTTGGAAAGTTCCGTGCGCAACAGCTCTGGTGCATTGGGTTTGTAAAACAGGCGGGATTCAAAATCGAGGCCAGGGGATAGTCCATGATAGCTGTGACTGGGTCTGGCAAAACAATAGACACAGCCATGTTCGCATCCACGATAGGGATTGATCGAACGATCAAAGGAAATATCAGGGGACTGATTGAAGGTGATAATGGTCTTGGCTTTTTCAGCCATTAATTCGGTACGTAAAGGGGGGAGGGCATCCTCAATCGTGTCCCAGCCATCATCAAAACCATCTTTTCTCTCGACTTCAAAACGCCCGGTCGGATTGCTGATTGCGCCGCGACCCTGATGATGAAAGCGCTCTTGCACCTCTTTAACAGCTTGCAGGTCAATGCGCCCCTGTGCGGGCAGTTTTTGCTTTAAAAGAGAATATTTAGCCATGCTTTAAGGAAGCATGAAAGCCAGAACATATCAAGAACAAAATAGGATTAAAATCATATTTCAGGGCAGGGGGATGCGATGCGCCCGGCGCTGTAAAGCCCAGATCAGCGACAGGCTGATCAGTAAAATCATGAACACTGCGAAACTCTGTAGGGGTCCAGAGTGCGCCGCGATGAGAGCCAACCCCGCGCAGACAAAGGCGATCGCCCAATAAAGCAGCGCGATTTGAATATGGCCCCAGCCAGCGCGGGACAGAAGCTG
>JARFRJ010000114.1 GCA_029287305.1 Hyphomonas sp.
CAGCAGCATTCTAAGCGCAGATATAAAGGCCAGAGGTTGATCCAGCATGACATGATGATGGGCATGCGGAATAGAGACATAGGGCACCTGATGACCTAATAGGGTTTGCATGTAACGGCCCACCTCCTCAGGCATCAAAGCACTTTCCTCACCGCGAATAATGGCCAGCCTGCAGGCCATGGATTTCAGCATTTCCGCAGGTTGGCCCTCCATATGAAAACGCTGCCAGATCATCGGATCAAATTTCCAGACCCAGCCCGTCTTGCCGGTTTCATCGGTGATCTGTTTCAAACTGTGCCGGGCGATATAGTCCATTGCATAATGATTTTCACAAGGCTGCGGCGGGGCCAGCCGAAAGCGCGCCAAAGCGGCCCCCAGAGAGGGATAGATTTTATTTGGCCGAGCCTTGCGCGGTGGTCCGCCAGAGGGGCGATCCGGAGGGTTTACCGGACTGTCGACGAGGACAACGCCGCCAAAGCGTGTGCCATATTTCGCACCCGTATTGAGTGTGACAAAAGCCCCGAAACTATGTGCAACAATGATCGGCTTTTGCGCATGTTCAAACAGACCCAGAGCTTGGCAGGTTCTGATCTGATCTTCAGAGAAAGCCTCCAGCGCATAGCCAGAGCGCCAAGCGCTGTCGCCCATACCTGCAAAGGTCATTGCGACAATATGATAATGCGCGGCGAAATAAGGAGCGATAAAATCCCACCAATGCGCATGTGCGCCATTACCATGGGTCAGGAGTAAGCCCGGCTTATCCGGTGTGCCCCAGCTTTGTACATGTAATTGCGTGTCACCGCTTTGGATGAAATGCGTCTGATAGGGTGTCGCAATGGCTTTTTCAAACCAGTCGGGTGCGGCTGGTCTTTCTCCCCCATAGGCTGAAAGGGGGCCGTTTTCAGAGGGCATTTCCGGCTTGGAAGATGTTTCATCGGTCTTATCGGGTGGATTTTCTGGCATTCTATGCGCTTAAAAGCTTACCCTTGGGAGAGGTCAACTGATAATTCAGGCCCTGAGAGCATATTCAGCCCAAATCGGCCAGCATCGCATCCAGATTGGCCGCGCCCAGATGCTGGCAGCGCCTTGGAGACCAGCCAAATAGTGGATCGGGCAAATCCGCATTATCTTTGAACGGCATTTCCAGTGTCATGGAGAGACACCCAAAGCGTCCATAAAGCGCATTTCCGGCAATCGCCTTATTGGCTTTACCCGGTGCATTGCGGGGATAGCCATGCCGGATCTGAAAATCCGGGCTGGCTTTCATGAGGGTCTCCTTATAGCGCTTGAGGCGGGCCTCATCGGCCACGCTAAAGCCGGGCATGCCTTCTGAACCTGCGATAAAATTATAAGGCAGGCTTTCATCACCATGCACATCAAGGGCAAGATCAATGCCCGTTTTGTCCATCGCGGCCAAAACCTGAAAAACTTCAGGGCTTTTCTCAAGGCTCGGCATATCCCATTCGCGATTGAGATTGACCCCGACCGCATTGGTGCGTAAATGCCCGCGCCGGGAGCCGTCCGGGTTCATATTCGGTACGATATAGAATTGTGCAAGGCTTTTCAGGCGCCGGGCGACCGGATCATCCGGATCGCATAATCGGGTGAGGAACCCTTCCATCCACCATTCAGCCATGGTCTCACCCGGGTGCTGGCGCGCGATCACCCAGACGGTTTTTTCTCCCTCGCCTATATGTAGGCAATCTATCGGCTGACCCTCCAGGCTTTGGCCAAGCGCGCGATAGCTAACGCCATCGCACTGCATGAAATCAGCGATCATATCCTGATGGCGCTCCATCGTATATGGCGCGAAATAGGCGTAATAGATGAGGTCATAATGCGGCGTGTGCGTGATCACCAGCTCCCCATTCTCATAAGCGGTCGGCACCCGAAACCAGGTCTCACGATCATAGGAGGCACAGGCCTGATAGCCCGGCCAGCCCGCCGGATAAGCCGACCCGCCAGCATTTTCAATCACCATGCGGCAGGGCGTATCCTTGGCCCCGCTGACACGGTAATAGAACCATTGATAATAATCGCTCATATGATCCTTGCGGATATTGAGCCGTATCTGATCGGGCGAGCTTGCCGAGACAACAGAAATATTCCCGCCATCAAAAGCGCTATTTATGGCTAAAGGCATAGCTCATTTCCTTTATGTGTTACTTTTTGCAGACCGGCTTTACCGCATAATTTCTTGATATCGGCCTCTTATGTCAGCTTATATCCTCTTGCCGATAATGCAAAAGGGCAAATTGAGACTGTGACCCAAGCCGATAAAGAAATTTAGTCATATTTAAAGAAGCGTTTGCGTCGTTCTATTCTTGAATAAGGACTATCAATAAAAAGCAGAGGGTAAAAATACCCAAATTTATTGACGGAATCCGCAAAGTCACTCATCAATTGCTTGGCGTTATTGCAACCTATGGAGGATAAATGCGAGTTTTTAGAATTATTGTCGCCATATTGTTTTTTTGCCTCGGCATTTTGACGACGCTTGGGTCTATTATCGGCATTTTTGTTGAAGGAATGGGTTACTTTATTTTGAACATGATCCTGACGGGCGTGATTTTCTTTCTGCCAGCATATTTCATTTGTCCTAAGGAAACACGAATTCAACTTGTTGATATTTTCAAAGGCGCAAACTCTGCAGAACGTCAACAATATCAGACTAATAATAGTCGAGAGCCTAACACGCGCGATCAAACTCTGAACGCCCGGCAACTTAAAGCGCTCTATAAGCTCTCTCAAAATATTCTTGCGGATGACGTTATTGATGAATCCGAAGTGCATGACTTGGAAAATTGGTTTGAAGCCAATCCCGCCGCTGAAAGTGACACGCGAACTAAATTGATTTGGTCTACTCTTCTGGCTTCTATGATTGATGGTGTTCTTGATAACGCCGAAGAGCTGGAAATTTATACGGCTTTGACAGAATTCTGTAGTGGCTTTGAGAATGTCATATCTCAAAAGAGGGCTGTTCAGAAAAAATCCAAAGTCACACATTCGGCAAGAATTGGCGTGAGTGAGCTTGAACCGAACGGGCGTTACGAGCTGGTCTATGAAGACTCTATGGGTGATATTTCCCAAAGGCCTGTTATTTTCAGAGATTTGGAAAGCCGTGGTGGACGGCAAAATATGACAGCCGTTTGTCAGAATAAAACAGCGGTTCGCACGATTCGTATTGATCGCATCCAATATCTCGCCAGTCTTGAGACAGGAGAAATTTTTGTTGATGATTGACAGGAGTTGAACGCAAGCAATCATTTTGACGCCCCTGCAATCAGGCCCTAGAGCTTAAGGC
>JARFRJ010000160.1 GCA_029287305.1 Hyphomonas sp.
CACCTCTAGCGCGCTACGCGCTTGGGGTATTTGCGCGCCAAGGTGGTCCGCAAGCCACGCGGCGGTCCAATAAATCTATTCCATCGATGCGCAAGTCGCGCTGTGGCTCTTTGCGTTGTCCGCCGCGCTGCTCGCGTTGCGCAAGTCACGCTGTGGCCCGCCGCGCTGCTCGCGTTGCGCAAGCCACGCTGTGGCCCGCCGCGCTGCTCGCGCTGCTCTAACCGTGCTATTTTAACTCGGACAGGCGCTAGCCCTCCAATAAACGCCCAGCCGCGGCACGCGCTTCGGGTGTAATCTGACTGCCTGCCAGCATACGCGCGATTTCTTCCAGGCGCATATCCTCATCCAGAATGCGCACATGGGTCTTGTGTCCAATCCCTGTGTCTGTGTCTGCCCCTGTCCGAGTGTCTGAATATGCCTGCGTCACGGGCTCCAGTCCTGACCCTGCCCTTGATCCGGCAGAGGCTTTTTCGACCCGCCATTGGGTCTGCGATGCCGCCGCGACTTGCGGACTATGGGTCACGGCAAAGACTTGGCGGTGCCGGGACAATTGCTTCAGACGCTGGCCGATAGCAGCAGCAACAGCGCCGCCAACGCCTTGATCGGCTTCATCAAAAATAAGCGTCGGCTGGCCGGCATAAATCTCTGCCAGAACACATTTAACCGCCAGAGAAAACCGCGCCAATTCCCCGCCAGACGCAATTTTCTGCAAAGGCCCGAACTCTGTATTTGCATTGGTTTGAACCTGAAAGCTGACCGCCTCTGCAGTATTGGAAACGCTCATATCCTCCGGCAAGGCACAGACATGAATATGTACTTTCACCGCGCCAAGTTTAAGCGGTTGCAATTCTGCTTCAATCGCGGTTTGCATCCGCGCTGCCGCCGCTAGGCGCGACTGGTAAAGCGCTTCCCCGGCTGTCCGCCAGAGCGCGGCCGCCGCCTGCTCTTGCTGACGCACAGTTTCCAATTCTTCGTCCCCAGCTTCCAATAAGGCCAGTTCGCGCTTTATACGGGCATATTTTTCAGGCAATTCATCCGGAGTGATCTGATATTTCCGGGCCGCCGCGCGCAGGGCAAAAAGACGCGCTTCCAACTCATCCAATTGGCCTTCATCAGAGGGCACGAGATCGGCAAAGGCCTGTAGATTTGCCCGCGCCTCCTCCGTCTCAATACTGGCCCGCTCAAAGGCCTGAAAACTTGCCTGAAGCGCTTGGGGTAAACGGCCCTCACCGTCCAGACCCGGCAGACCCATTAAACGTTCAAGCTTGGCCACAATATTGGCCAGGAGGTTTTCAATATCGCCATGCTGCAGCCCACTCATAGAGGCGTTCAAGGTTTCATGGATACGCTCAGCCTGCATCAATTGCTGACGCTCATGCGCCAGCGCATCCGCTTCACCAGGTTTTGGGTCAAGCTGTTCCAATTCTTCGGCCATATAGCCCAAAAGGTCTTTTTCTGCGGCGGCTTCTTGTATCGAAGTGGAGAGGGTTTGATGCACTTCGCGGGCGGATTTATACTGGGTCAGAGCCTTTTGATACGCTGCAAGCAAAGCGTCATTACCGGCAAACTGATCCAGAAGATGGCGCTGATATTCGGGCTTCAACACATGTGAGGCCGCATGCTGGCCATGAATTTCAACCAAGTGTTCGCCAACTTTTTGCAATAGCGCGCCGGGGACGGCCTGGCCATTGACATATCCGCGCGCGCCGCCACGCGCCGGAATGATACGCTTTAACAGAAGCGTTTCTTCCTCGCTTACCGCGCAGCCTTCTGCCCGCAATATATCCCATACAAGATGATCGGGCGGCAGATCGAATTCAGCGCAGACCACAGCCTTTTCTGCCCCGGAGCGTACAAACCGCTTTGAGGGCCGCATGCCAAGCGTGCAGCCAATAGCATCCAGAATGATAGATTTACCCGCCCCGGTTTCTCCGGTCAAACAGGTGAAGCCATTTTGAATCTCCAGATCAAGACGATCTATGAGCACAAAATCAGTAATCGAAAGAGCCGTAATCATACCGTTTTATGGCACAAGAACATAAAAAGAACAATACTCATTTTTCACAGTATGAACAATGATTTGAGGATTGACAAATTGGCCTAGCGAGTCATGATTCGATAGGCGTCGGAATACCACTCACTCTCAGGATGATTGTGCCCAAGAACCGCCGCCGCCGCGAGCGCTTCGCCCTCAAGGCCAACGGACAAATAGGCTTCGACAAGGCGATACAGCGCTTCAGGCGCATGCGTCGTTGTATCATATTCGGAAACCACAGTGCGGAAACGGTTAATCGCGGCCAAATGTTTGTTCTGGCGCAAATACCAGCGTCCGACGGTCATCTCTTTGCCAGCCAGTTGATCATTCACCATATCGAGCTTTAATCGACTGTCCTTGGCATATTCTGAGCTGGGGAAGCGACGAATCAATTCATCAAGCGCCGCTTTGGCAAGCTCGGTTGTGCGCTGATCCCGGCCAACATCGGTAATTTGCTCAAAAAAGCTGACCGCCACCAGATAATAGGCATAAGCGGCGTCCTCACTCCCGGGATTGAGAGAAATATAGCGCCGCGCCGCATCAATCGAATCATTATACATGCGCCCCTGATAGGCGGCAAAAGCGCTCATCAAAACCGCCCGCCGGGCCCATTCAGAATAGGGGTGCTGGCGTTCAACCTCATTGAAAAGAGCAATCGCCTGATCATAATCACGTTTGTCCAGCTCGCGCGCTGCGGAATTATACAAAACCTCAACGGGGCGCTCGACATAAGCCAATTCAACCCGGTTATTGTTCCCCTGACAGGCTGTCATCAGTAAGATGGAGCAGAGGCAAGCCAACCCAGCCTGATTTTGAAAACGAAACATTCTCGACCTTCCTTAAAGCGCTTATCGTCAAAGTGTATGCGGTTCGAAGAGGCTTATCGGCAAGCCTGATCGTTGCGCTGCCCGCCCCGCTGGTCGCAAAGCACGCGAATAATAATATCTTAAAGCGTTGAAGCGATTCAACCGGAACCGTAAACCCTTTAAACAGACAGACGCACCTATATCACTGACATGTTCAGAATATAATCGGTCTGCGCAAATGGTTTTATACAGACCTGCCGCATAATGCTCAAGCGTGTCATGCCTATCTATATCTATAATAATTTGTGAGAAAGGGTAAGAGCCGGGAACAAGCCTGTCAAAAGCCTAAGCGGATTTCAGCGATAATGTCTGCAGAACCGACCTGTCATTTTCCAAATACCAGCCTCGTGTGTCTGCCATCAGCTTTTTCACCAAAGCATGATTGAGGGCATGACTTGGCTTTTCCGCTTTATAAGATCCGGCTATGCGGTATCCGGCCAATGCCAAGTCGCCAGCTGCATCCAGAAGCTTGTGACGAATAAATTCATCCGGACAACGCAGCCCATCAGCGTTCATAATCTGACCCGCATTGACAACAATGGCATTTTCAAGCGACCCGCCGCGCGCATATCCATTTTCCTTCAAAGTCTCAAACTCATGCAGAAAGCCAAATGTTCGGGCAAATGCGATATCCTGATGAAAGGCACCTGGCGTCAGACAGACCGAAGCGGCCTGCAAGCCGATCGCCTCATCTGCAAACTCAATACGGGCTGTCAGAGTTAAAAATTGATCCTCGGAAGGTTCCAGACGCGCCCAGCTTTGACCGCTCCTGACCGTCACAGGTTTGCGAACATGCAGAATTTTGCGAGCCGCCCTTTGAGGGCGCAAGCCCGCATCGCGAATAAGATTGCAGAAAATCGCAGATGAGCCATCTAGAATTGGAATTTCTTCCTGATCAATCTCAATCAGCAAATTATCAAGCCCCATGCCGGCACAAGCAGCCAAGAGATGTTCCGTCGTGGCGACGGAATATCCAGCCTTATTTGTAAGCTTGGTACGAAACTGGCTCTCAGATATATTTGCAGCGTGCGCTTGAATGATCGCGGCGTCCGGCTCTGAAATATCGGTTGGAATATCCGTGCGCTTAAAACGGATGCCCGAATTTTCCTCTGCCGG
>JARFRJ010000176.1 GCA_029287305.1 Hyphomonas sp.
ACTGCCGACATATAAGGCAGAACCGCTCGCGCGATGGCTGATAGAGGCTGCCATCGTCGCATGCCAGCGCCAGATGCTCAAATGCGGCGAGAGAGGCCGCGAGGATGAAGACGGGTTTGCGGACATAAATTTAACTTTCAAAAGCTTGCGATCAATACCGCTTCTAATTACGCTTGGGAGAGACGCTGTCAATGCGTCTTAAGTTCGAGGGGATATTCAGAATGTGTATAAGGGTTTTTTTGATAACGCTGATCATGGGCGTGTTTGCCCCCGGACTGGCCTTGTGTGAACAGGATGACGACCTGCCTGACATGGGGTCTCAATCCGATGAAACTCGCTTGCAATCGGAAATTGAGACACTTCTTCTTGATTATGAAACCCATTGGCGTGCCTATGATCCGCTGCAAGATGCCCGGCTGAAAGGTGAATATCCCTCTGGCTGGCCAGATATTCGCCTCCCCTCGCGCAAAAAAGAAGCAGAAGAGGCCAAGGCGCTCAGCAAGCGTATCGCCGGGCTCGGCGGGGCCGCGACTTTGGACATCCAGATTATGGACGCGATTTTGACCTCCAAAATCGCCCGCTTAGCGCATGATCCAGACCGCATTCCCTTTACCGGTGATTCGGGGTTTTACAGCCTGCCCGGCTTTGTCCTGCGCTCTGCACGGATCACGGATCGCGAGGATGCCGACACACTTTTATACCTGATTGCGGCTATTCCAGCCTATATTGAGGCAAATATACAGAATATGCGGCGCGGTCTGGCGCAAGATTATATGGCGCATCGCGATCCGGTCGCGACCACATTGGCGCAGTTACAGGCGATCACTGTACAACCGCCTGAACAGAGTGCTTTTTTCATACCCTTCGCCACGCTGCCGGATGCGTTCAGCCCGGAGCTGGCGGCTGACTATCAGGAAAAAGCCCGTGCACATATTGAAGAAGCTCTGGCCGCCTATCGCATATTGTCCCTCTTTATGCAGGAAACCTATGCACCAAGCGCCCGCCAGAAAGCGGGGCTGGGGCATTTGCCGGGCGGCGCAGAGGCCTATCAGGCCGCCCTTGTCCATCATACGACACGGCCAGATCTGACCCCTGAAGCAGTGCATAAGACAGGCCTGAAAGAGGTTGCCCGCATTCGCGCCGAGATGGAAGGAGTGATCGCTGACACTGGCTTTGAGGGAAGCTTTGCGGACTTCCTGCACTTTCTGCGCAGCGATCCGCAATTTTACGCTGACAGTCCTGAAGCCCTTTTGGCTGAGGCCGCGGTTCTCTCCAAACAGCTAGATGCCAGCCTGCCGCGATTTTTTCGTAAACTGCCCCGTCTGCCTTATGGGGTCTTGCCCGTGCCAGATGAAATTGCACCGGGCTATACAACGGCGCGTTATATGGGGGGAGATATCGAAAAGGGGCAGGCTGGCACTTATCTCGTCAACACTTACCGCCTCGATCAGCGCCCCCTTTATGAGCTGCCCGCTTTAAGCGCACATGAAGCGGTTCCGGGTCATCATTTGCAAATCGCATTGGCGCAAGAGCTGGAAACTGTGCCTGATTTTCGCCGCAGCTATTATGCCACCGCCTTTGGTGAGGGTTGGGCGCTATATGCCGAACGTCTAGCCGGTGAGGCAGGCCTTTATGACACGCCCTATAAACGTTTTGGGGCTCTATCCTATGAAATGTGGCGCGCCTGCCGTCTGGTGGCGGATACAGGCCTGCACAGATATGACTGGGATCGGGAAGAGGCTGAGGCCTGTTTTCGGGATAATACCGCGCTCGCCCCGCATAATATTACCACAGAAGTGACCCGCTATATTGGTTGGCCAGGTCAGGCGCTCGGCTATAAAATCGGGGAAATTACGATAAGGGAGTTAAGGCGTGAGGCTGAAACTGCGCTGGGGGATACGTTTGACATACGCGCTTTCCATGATGCGCTTTTGGCTGAAGGCGCAATGCCATTAAGCCTTATGGAAACGCGTATGCGCGACTGGATCGGCCATGCGCAATCTGACGCTGAGATGGAGTAGTTTTCAAGCTATGCAGATCAGTATTGTTGAAACGGGTTTACCCCCAG
>JARFRJ010000184.1 GCA_029287305.1 Hyphomonas sp.
CGATAAGGATGCGAATCATGACATCTGTGTCCTTTTGATAAGTCGAGACAATATGCCTTATACCAGCCAGAGCGCAAAGCTTAAACCGCTCTTGAGGCAAGCCGTCCCAAAAACCTGATTTTTTAATCATTAATCGAGTGATATACGAAGATGAGCAATACGAAAAATCCTCTTTCCTACAAGTCCGCCGGCGTCAATATTGAGAGCGGTTATGCGCTGGTCGATGCGATCAAACCACTGGCCAAAGCGACACATCGCGCCGGCGCCTTAGGGGCGCTGGGGGGGTTTGGCGCTTTGTTTGACCTGAAGGCGACAGGCTTTAAAGACCCGATCCTTGTGTCGGGAACAGATGGGGTAGGCACAAAGCTGATGCTGGCTTTCAAAACCGGTCGGCATGAGACAATTGGTATTGATCTGGTAGCAATGTGCGTCAATGATGTTTTGGCACAAGGTGCTGAGCCGTTATTTTTCCTTGATTATTTTGCCACGGGAACATTACAGCCAGAGGCTGCCAAAGCGGTGATTGCAGGCATTGCGAGCGGTTGCCAGCAGGCCGGATGCGCTCTGATCGGCGGCGAAACGGCTGAAATGCCGGGCATGTATGCGCCGGGTCATTATGATTTGGCAGGGTTTGTTTTGGGCGCGGTTGAGCGGGATCATCTATTGCCGCGCCATGGCGAAATGCAAGCTGGAGATCAGCTCATCGGGCTCGCCTCTTCGGGACCGCATTCCAATGGCTATTCTCTGATTCGCAAATGTGTTGAGCGGTCAGGGCTGGACTATCAAGATGCCGCGCCTTTCGATGCGGCGACCTCTCTGGGGGAGGCTTTGTTGACGCCGACCCGGCTCTATCCGAAACTTCTCCTGCCTGTTTTGAAGGCCGGGCTTGTCCATGGATTGGCGCATATTACCGGGGGCGGACTTTTTGAAAATGTTCCGCGCATGTGTCCGGCGCATTTAAAGCCAGCTTTGAGCTATGAGAGCTGGGCCGTGCCCTCTGTCTTTCAATGGCTGCAGGAGACCGGCCAGATTGAAACCGCTGAAATGCACAAAACTTTCAATATGGGGCTGGGCATGGTGCTCGCGGTTTCAAAAGCCAATCTTGATCCGCTGATGACTTTGCTTGGCGAAATGGGCGAAGCGCCCAGCTTGATCGGTGAGCTTGTAGACGCGTGAGCAAGCTTCGTCTGGCGATCCTTATTTCCGGTCGAGGCTCGAATATGCGGGCCTTGATCAAGGCGGCTGCGGCCCCGGACTATCCGGCGGATATACAGCTTGTCCTGTCCAATCGTGCCGATGCGGCAGGCCTAGATTATGCCGCCGCCAAAGGTCTTGCAACGGCTTGTATTGATCATAAGCCGTTCGGCAAAAATCGCCAGAGTTTTGAAAAAGCCCTGCAGGCGCGTCTGATTGAGGCTGATATTCAGCTCATCGCGCTTGCGGGCTTTATGCGTATCCTGACACCCTGGTTTGTTGACCAATGGGCCGGGCGTTTGATCAATATTCATCCCTCCCTTTTACCCAAATATAAGGGCCTCAACACGCATGTCCGGGCTTTGCAGGCAGGTGAGCGCGAACATGGATGCAGCGTCCATTGGGTAAGCGCCGGGGTGGATGAGGGCGAGGTGATTGATCAGGCCAAAGTGCCTGTCTGGGAGGATGA
>JARFRJ010000263.1 GCA_029287305.1 Hyphomonas sp.
TGCGCAATCTCGGCAACATCCTCCACTGTTGTAAATTCCTTGTCGACCGTTCTGCCAAGCATCACATTTTCGATCACATCCTGTTCACTGATGCCAAGCTGTTTGGCCTGTTGTGGGATTTGTTTATCAACCAAGGGCGTCCTAACAAAACCCGGGCAAATAACATTCGCCCGCACGCCATGCTGTGCCCCTTCCTTAGAAACCACCCGCGCCAGCCCCAAAAGCCCATGCTTGGCCGTCACATAGGCTGATTTGAGGGCGGACGCTTCCTTTGAATGTACCGACCCCATATAAATGACAGCCCCTCCGCCACGCTTATGCATATATGGGAGACAGGCTTTTGTTGTCAGGAAAGCGCCATCAAGGTGGATCGCCAGCATTTTCTTCCAGTCAGAATAAGGAAAATCCTCAAGCCTGTGCACTATCTGGACCCCCGCATTCGAGACCAGAACGTCTACCCCGCCCCATAGATTGGCTATATGCTCTACCCCCGCATTGACAGCCCCTTCATCTGTAACATCCATAGCCAGTCCGATCGCCTCGCCAGAGCCCTCTCGTGTAAGCTGTTTGGCCGTTTCCTTTGCCGCATCAGGATCAAGGTCCGCGATTGCGACGCGCCCGCCTGCATCAACATATCTTTTGGCAATCGCCTTACCGATGCCGCGCGCCGCGCCCGTCACAATGCAGATTTTTTCTTTCATCGTCATATCCATTTCAGCTCGCTCCTTTCAAGTTTCAAGCAGGTGATTTTGCATACGCAACAGGGCTAATGCATAAAACACATTTATCCCCTTATTCATTAAATGAGGTCATCATAAATGTCCTTCGCCCCTTGTTTGCCCGACCTGTTTTCCCCTGATTGACTTAGCCTGCGCCCTTTTCAGATCACACAAATATGATTATGCCTCAAAACTAATCAAAGACAGGTCCGTAAACTCGCAGCTTTGCAGGCAAAAAGCGCATTACTGCCACAAATCCAGACCCAGAAAACCACTCAAGGAGCATCTCTATGGCTGACATTATTGCAGAAGTCTTTTCCATATCCGGTCTTTTCACCCTGTTCATGCTGCTTTTACTGCAAGCTGTTCTGGGCTTTGACAATTTGCTGTATATTTCGATTGAGTCAAAACGTGTGGGCCAAGCCGATGCGCCCATGGTGCGCCGCTGGGGGATTGGCCTGGCTGTCATCTTCCGAATTGTCCTACTGGTCATTATTGTGAATTTGTTTACGCTATTGCAAAGCCCTTTGTTCAATCTGGAGGCGTCCGGCTTTATTGAAGGTGAGTTTACCTTGCAGGCGCTTGTCACTTTTGCCGGCGGTGCGTTTATTATCTATACGGCTGTGAAAGAAATTACGCATTTGCTGGCCGTTGAATATATTGAGCATTCCGAAGGCGGTAAATCAAAATCCGTGTTTCAGGCCATCTTGCTAATTGTCGCGATGAATTTGGTTTTCTCCTTTGACTCTATCCTGTCCGCCATGGCGATTGCCAATGAGAAGGATGTGGTGACCGGAGTGATTGACTATCAGGTGTGGCTGATGGCCATTGCCATTTTGACCTCTGGGGTTCTGATGGTCCTGATGGCGGATTATGTCGCCGATTTCCTGAAGAAAAACCGTATGTATGAAGTTCTGGGCCTGTTCATTTTGTTCCTAGTTGGGGTGCTTTTGGTAACAGAAGGGGCACATTTGGCGCATTTGGAATTATTTACTTTCCCGATCCAAGCGATGAGCAAGTCCAGTTTCTATCTCGTAGTGGGTGTTCTGGTCATAACCGATATTATCTCGACCAAATATCAAAAACGCCTCTGGGCGCAAAAAGAGGCCGAGATACGTGGCAGAGACCCCAAAAGCGCAGGCTTGGAAGCTGTTGACGCAGTTATGCACAGCGCGGCAAGAAAGATGTGAGTGAGCTTGTCAGGCTTCAGAGGTTGAAACCTATGAGCTGCGGGTCTCTGTCTGTCACCCTATCAAAACCACTTTAGCTCGGACAAGCCCTAGCCTTACCTTCGGCCAAATAGGCGTTCAATATCGGCCAGTTTCAGTTCCACATAGGTCGGTCGTCCGTGATTACACTGGCCGGAATAGGGTGTCGCTTCCATTTGCCGTAGCAGCGCATTCATTTCCTCTGCGTTCAGGCGTCGCCCAGCTCTTACC
>JARFRJ010000292.1 GCA_029287305.1 Hyphomonas sp.
CTCCAAAGATGATAAGGTATCTGCCATACACAAGAACAGAAAAGACTTTTCAGGAATATCATAATCGGCACGGCTGAAGCGAGCTTCTGTCAGGCCTAGTGAAGTTTTTGGGATCGCATGAGGCAAGACATATACAGGTGGGCAGTTCGGATGAGATTTGAAGGCATTGGCCACAAAAGGACTAATAGCCCATATTTCAGATATGTATCTGAAATTCCTGTCCCATTCAGATGGAAAGCTCGCCAGCTCCCAGGACCAATAGGCAATAATACGCCAGTTCTTTTGCCGTGTGAATTGCAGGTGATGTAAAGCAAAAGGCAGTTCCGGCCCATTTATCTGGATGATGAGGGTTCCGCGCGAAGCTTCAGGGGCATCCTTCAAAAGAAAATCAACTTGAAAATCTTCCTTTGTAAACAGTTTAGTAAGGTCTACGGCAATCGGTTGCAAGCCTGCTTGTTGTAAACATTTATAGGTAATGCGGGCGGCATGACCCAAACCACTTGAGCTGGAAAATAAGCCCGCTAAAACTAGGGGGCCTTCATTCAGAGTAATATTTGTGACCCGGGCATCTGGCAAAGTGAAACGATTATAAAAATCCATCATTCTATGGCGGATCGGATGTGTCCAAAGGAATTTTCGTAAGCTTTGCGGAAGCTTCCCCCACACTTTTTTAAGCAGGCGTATCATATTATGCGAGGCAAAAATGGGTTGAAGGCAGGCCAGATGTCGAGGGCGTCAGGCAAATGCTTGGTATAGGCTGGCGCCATCCTATCGCCCCAGTTCTTTCATCGCTTCTTCCAGGCCGCCAAGGGTGAGCTCGAACATGCGTTGCGGGCCGATAATCTCACGGATCAACTGAATGGATGCGGTATGCGACCAAGCCTGCTCTTTGACCGGGTTCAGCCAGACAAGATCTGGATAGGTCTCTACAAAGCGCTGCAACCAAATCCCGCCAGCCTCCTCATTCCAATGTTCAACACTGCCGCCCGGATAAGTGATCTCATAAGGCGACATGGTCGCATCGCCAACGATTACAACCTTATAGTCCGGCCCATATTTATGCAGGATGTCCCAGCTTGGAATGCGATTATTATGCCGACGGCGATTATCTTTCCACAAGCCTTCATAAAGACAATTATGGAAATAGAAATATTCCATCGTCTTGATCTCTGACCGGGCAGCTGAAAACAGCTCCTCACAAATTCGGATATGCGGGTCCATAGAGCCGCCAATATCCAAAAAGAGGAGGAGGTTGACCGCATTGCGCCGTTCAGGACGCATGGCCAGATCAAGATATCCTTGACGCGCCGTGTTGCGGATCGTCTGGTCAAGGTCAAGCTCATCGGGGGCACCTTCGCGGGCCCATTTACGCAAGCGGCGCAGCGCAACTTTGATATTACGCGTGCCAATCTCAACACTGTCATCAAGATTTTTAAATTCGCGCTTATCCCAAACCTTGATCGCGCGGCGGTGGCGGGAACGATCCTGACCAATGCGGATGCCTTCAGGATTATAGCCATTGGCCCCGAACGGCGAGGTGCCACCCGTACCGATCCATTTATTACCGCCTTCATGGCGCTTTTCCTGCTCTTGCAGTCTTTGTTTGAGGGCCTCGATCAGCTTTTCAAAGCCGCCCAGCGCCTCAATTTCAGCCTTTTCCTCTTCGCTCAGATATTTTTCCGTCAAGGCTCTCAGCCAGTCTTCTGGAATATCCTGCGCGTCCACTGCCTCTGACAAGCCTTCCAGACCTTTAAAGGTCGCGCCAAAGACTTTGTCGAATTTATCCAGATGTCGCTCATCTTTGACGAGGGCAGAGCGTGACAGATAATAGAACTCTTCCACATCATTCTGGATCACGCTTTTATCCATAGCTTCAAGCAGCATAAGATATTCTTTCAGCGTAACCGGGATTTTAGCTTCGCGTAAATCATGGAAAAAATTGAGGAACATGGATGTCTCCTTTACAGTCTGAAGAATAGCCTTAATCCACAAGCTCTGCAAATGCGCAAACAATAGATAGGCCTGAATCTAATTTGTCCTATATCAAAATCGCAGAGAATCTTTTATAAAGTGGATAAAGAGGGTGATATGCTTGATGATATGGATCCTTGCGAACCGGTAAGCGGCTCCAAAGAAGTGGGTGCGCTGGCCCACCTCTATCGCGCAGAGGTTTATCGCGCAGCGGTTTGGCGTGAAAGGCTTGACCAGACAAGCTCATGGGCGGTTGTCTCAACCGGGATTGGCCTCTCAATCGCCTTTGCGACGAAAGAGGCTTCGCCGTTTCCGATCGTTCTGGTTGGCCTCTTATGCAGTGTTTTCCTGCTTTTGGAGGCGCGGCGCTATAGGTTTTTCTATGTCTGGCGCTTTCGCGCGCGTATGCTGGAAATGCTTTTCTTTGTGCCGATCTTAAGGGGGGAGGGGGCAACAATTGCAATAGATCGCGGCTCCCCTTTGTCAGATGATTATGAAGACCCGCAACATCGCATCAGCATATTCCGCAGTATTGCCCGGCGGCTAAGGCGTGTTTATGGCTGGATATTCTTTATCCTCGGCGTTTCTTATTTCGCTAAGATCGCGATCCATCCAGGCGATGTAACAAGTTGGAGCGAATATGTTTTTCGGGCCCATATTGGCCCTTTGCCAGGCTGGTTTTCGCTGCTCCTTGGTTTTATATTTCACGCTAGCTGGATCAGCATTGCGCTCATCGGTTGGTTGAGAGATAGCCATGACCGCACG
>JARFRJ010000294.1 GCA_029287305.1 Hyphomonas sp.
TGCTTTACCTTTCCGTCCAGAAGAGGGCCTTGAAGTGATTGCCGAGGGGCGGCTTTCCATCTATGCGGGCCGCTCCAATTATCAACTTATCGCCACCAGCCTGCGCCCAGCCGGGGCTGGCGCGCTGATGGCACTATTGGAAGCGCGCAAGAAAAAATTAGCCGCCGAGGGCCTGTTTGATCCGGTTCATAAGAAAAAACTGCCTTTTTTGCCACGCCGCATAGGCGTCGTAACAAGCCCGACCGGCGCGGTGATCCGGGATATCCTGCATCGTATTCGTGACCGTTTCCCAGCCCATGTCGTGCTTTGGCCCGCTTTGGTTCAAGGTGATGCGGCAGCGGCGCAGATTGAGGCGGGAATTCGTGGCTTTAATGCTTTGCCGAAAGCTTTAAGACCGGATGTGCTTATTGTTGGGCGTGGCGGCGGATCGGTCGAGGATCTCTGGCCGTTTAATGAGGAACGGGTCGTACGCGCTGCCTTTGATAGCCAAATTCCGCTGATCTCTGCGGTTGGCCATGAAACAGATACGACGCTGATTGATTATGTCTCCGATGCCAGAGCGCCGACGCCAACCGGCGCGGCGGAAATGGCTGTGCCCGTGCGCCGGGATTTAATTGTCCAGATTGAAGAGGATGGGGCGCGGCTGAAGCGGGCCTTGCTGCGCCGCGTGCAAACAGGTCAGGACCGGCTGAAAGCGGCGCGCCTACCACCGCCTGAAAACCTCCTGCGCAGCAAGCGTCAGGGGTTTGATTATGCCGAAGCGGGCTTGAAACGGGCCTTACGCGGGGCGGTGGATAAAAAACGTTTGCGCCTTACACAAATCGCACCGCGTTTGCGGATTGAGGCTCTGGGTCTGGATGTGGAGCGCCGTAAACAGCGCTTGAGTGACGTGTCAGAGCGTGCTCGCCCGGCACTCTTACGTCGGATTGAACGTGGATGGGATCGGCTGGGCACCAGCGCAAAGCTTCTCGAAGCGCTGTCCTATCAGGCAACATTAAAGCGCGGGTTTACGCTTGTAACCACTCTGGAAGGTGGGCTGGTTCGCTCTGCCGCCACTGCGCAGGGTCTACCTCTTATTAACGTGCAGTTCAGCGATGGCTGCATCACCGCCCTACCTATTTTTGATAATTCAGAGGATGCTTTATCAAAAGATCAGCCGTCTGAATTAGAAAAGCCCTTTTCAGTGAGCAAGACTTCCGCGCCAGACAAGGAAAGCGCATCAGCTCAGGTCGGGCCAAAGGACAATATACCTGTCTCAGATAAGATATCTGAACGGGCCCCAAAGCCCCCATCAAACCCCGCGCTTGCCAAACCTTCTAAGGATCGCCCCCCGCCGGATAAAAGCGGTCAAGGGCGTCTGTTTTGATGAGCTGTTCTGACTTTGTGGCCTGTTTTGGCACTGATTATGCTTCACATACTTGCAGAATAAATCCGCCACACCGCCCGTCTCGCGCATCAGTTATGGCTGTTTCGAGCTTCTATTTTCTATAATGACAGTATGAACATATCTGAAAATACACAACTTTAGATAGATTAAATTGTTAAATATAAAACAATTAAAACAGAAATTGTAAATATTTATAAAATTATTTAATCAACCTATTGATGCTCTCTTCCAGATAGATTATCTAAGACATGTATTTTGAGTGTGTGAGTTTTATTTTTTGAGTGTGTAAGCCTTATTTTATGTGAACGGACCTCTCATAAGAGAGTTACAATAAAGATAAACTGGATAGGGTGAGTCGCGGAAGTGTTGTGAAAATTGCCGCCAATCTGATTCTGCGAATCATAGGATTCACATGATCAAACTGGCTGGCTTTATGGCCCCGGTAGACACTTGGCTCTGTTGACATGCATACTTTTGGCAATTCTGCTCCAAAGCGACATTCTTCTTAATTTGGCTGCCCTTCTTTCAGCGGTTTTCTTTATCTGGATGTATTTTGCGCGGGTACAAATATAGCCGGAACCCTAGTTACATCTTGATGCTGAAAAATTGACCCATCGAAGGCGTCCTTAGATTTGTATAGTCTGTGGGCGCGGATGATTGGGGCGTTCGCTATAATACGTCTATGAGCAAGCTTTTATCTGAGTTTCGTCAATCAGAATGACGCTTTATGGGTTAAAAGTATGAGGACCCAGATTATTCCGAGTTTTCTTCTCATTTATATGCTTATGTTAAAAGCTAAGCCTGATGCCGACAAGCAAAACGCTAAACTATCTTGAAATCTGCCAAGCTGCGGCGCATTTAAGCAGGGTCTAGTCGAGCGAGGGGCCCTCACATTATGCCGCATCATTTTTCCGATATTGGATTGATTATCCTTCTGGCGACGCTGGCAGCGATCTTTCTGTCCCGATTGAAACAATTGCCAATGATTGGCTATGTTCTGGCGGGGGTGATTATCGGGCCAGCCGGGTTTGCCCTGATTGAAAGCGAGGCCGATATCCGCTTTATTGCTGAGATTGGCGTTATCCTCCTCCTGTTTATTCTCGGCATGGAATTGCCGCTTGCTTCTTTCAAAAAGAGTTACAAGGTCGCTGTCCCGGCTACTTTCGCGCTGATCGGGCTTAGCCTTGCGCTGACTTTCGCAATTGGCTTTGTCATTGACCTCTCTGTGCAAGAGAAAATCGTCTATGGGTTTATTATTTCGCTGAGTTCAACGGCGGTGGCCGTCAAGCTATTAGCCAATCTCGACCTGCTCACCAAAGGGACAGGCCAGATTGCTGTCAGTATATTGATTGCGCAGGATTTACTCTTTGTGCCGATGATTATCCTGACCAATGAGATGGGCGGGGAAGGGGGGATCAGCCTTGCCTTCATTCCTAAAATCCTCATTGCGTGCCTTCTTTTGGTCGGCTTGATTGCTTATCTTTCGCGTAAAGAGAAAATACATTTGCCATTTGAGGAGACGGTCCAAAAACATGAGGACCTGATCCCAGTGGCGGCCTTGGCTTGGTGTTTTGTCGGGGCGGGCCTGTCGGAGGCCGCCGGATTATCCCCGGCCTATGGGGCTTTTCTCGCCGGTATGATTATCGGCAATAGTCACTCCAAGACTGTGATCATGCCAAGAATTGAGCCGATGCAAAATGTCATGCTGATGGTGTTTTTCCTCTCTATTGGCATGCTGATCGATTTCCAAGTAATTGCTGATAACCTTTTCCTGATCTGCGCCCTTCTGGTCGCGGCCATGGTGTTCAAGACGATCGCCTGTATTTCGCTTTTAAAGCTATTCCTGCCGCAGGATCGCTGGCGCTGCAGTTTTGTAACTGGATTGACGATCAGCCAAGTTGGTGAGTTTTCCTTTATCATTGCGGCGGCGGCGCTGGCCAATGGCATATTTGATATAGGCAGTTATAAGGTAATTATCGCTGTCATTGCACTGAGCCTTGCTTTTAGCCCGATCTGGATGGTGATCTTGCAGCGTTTTGTGCAAATTTCCTATGTCGACAAGACTGCCACCGCGCTTGCCAGAGCTGTGAGACTGACTTTCGGCTTGAAGAGTGAGGGCCTGTCCCGATAGAGCTCTGTTCAGGATCACTTCAGTATGCGGAAAATAAACTTGCGTTTTGTAAGGCAATTGTTTTACCCAAGGCGCTCTTCAGGACATCTGCAAGACATCGCTTATTGTTTCTGGCTTCTAGCTTCTAATTCGCCGCACAGATGCCCCGCTTACAGAAAAGCCAAATGTATGACGGGTATATAAAACGAGCCCTGTATTAAATATTGGACGGACATAATGATATCCATGACTGATTATCGCCAAGAATGGTTTGGCAATATTCGAGGTGATGTGCTGGCTGGGATAGTTGTCGCACTTGCCCTAATTCCAGAGGCTATTGCTTTTTCTATCATTGCTGGCGTTGATCCTAAAATCGGGCTGTATGCGTCTTTTTCAATCGCTGTTTTACTTGCTTTTTTTGGCGGTCGCCCCGGAATGATTTCTGCTGCCACAGCCGCAACAGCGGTGCTGATGATTACCCTGGTGAAGGATGATGGTGTAGAGTATCTTTTAGCGGCAACTGTGCGTGCTGGCCTCTTGCAAATCGCTGCG
>JARFRJ010000309.1 GCA_029287305.1 Hyphomonas sp.
GACGGTTGAAATAAATAATCTGTAAATTTTTTGACAGATGACTATTTTTACCGCGTTTGTGACATTTTTACAGCAAAGTTTTTGAGGAAATCCTTGCATTTATGCTCTATATATGAGGTCTAAACTTTTTATCAGTCGAAAGACTTGAAAAGCACGGGTGTTCTATGAACGAAATACCAAATGAATGCGAATATGAGACTGACTATGAAGTCGGTCAGGATAATGTCGAGATTTTGGGCATGGATATTCATAATCCGGTGTTTTTCCTGAGCGCGGGTCTGGTGGTTTTGTTTTCGGCCATTACGCTGATATTTCCGGTTACAGCGACAGAAAGTTTAACCGCGGCCAAAACCTGGACATTGCAATCTGCCGACTGGTTTTTTGCGATCACACCTGTGGTGATTTTGGTTTTCTGTCTGGCGCTGGCGATTTCTCCCTTAGGGCGTTTGCGACTGGGCGGGGCCGATGCCACACCGGATTATAAAGTACACTCCTGGGTCGCGATGCTGTTTGCTGCCGGGGTTGGAATTGGCTTTATGTTTTATGGCGCGGCAGAACCGCTTGCCTATTATACTGATTGGTATGGCATGCCGCTTTCGGCTGAACCGTTTACCGAAGAGGCCGAACGTCTGGCCTTTAGCGCAACCCTCTTCCATTGGGGGCTTGCCCCGTGGGCGATATATGCCGTTGCCGGGCTGTCACTGGGTTATTTTGCCTATAATAAAGGCTTGCCTTTAACGATTCGCTCTGCCTTTTATCCGGTCCTAGGTGAGCATATCTGGGGGTGGCCTGGACATTTGATTGACCTTTTTGCTGTTGTTTCGACTATCTTTGGTCTGGCCACAACCATAGGTCTGGGCGGCACACAAGCGGCCAGCGGTCTTGGATATCTATTTGGATTTGAGCCAAATATATACATTCAAATCAGCCTGATTATGACGATGTCTGCTCTGGCTGTGGCGTCTGTTCTGCGCGGCATGCATGGCGGGGTCAAATTTCTCAGTAATATGAATATGGCGATCGCGTTTGGATTGCTCGTTTTTGTGATAATCGCAGGTCCGAGCCTGTTAATCCTTACAGGGTTTGCAGAGAATCTGCTTGGCTATATCCAGGATACACCCGCCCTGACAGATTTCACCGATCGTGCTGATGTCTTATGGTTTCATGACTGGACAATATTCTACTGGGCTTGGTGGATTTCCTGGTCGCCTTTTGTCGGCATGTTCATTGCACGTATTTCAAGGGGCCGGACGGTGCGGGAGTATTTTACAGTCGTTCTGATCGCGCCTTTCACGATTTGTGTGATTTGGTTTACTGCGTTTGGCGAGACGGCGATCTGGCAGAATCAGCAAGGCGTGGGTGATTTGGGTGAGGGGGTCTCTTCTGCCTCTTTGGTCCTGTTTCAAATGTTGTCTGAATTGCCTTTTGCGCAGGTGACATCGATCATAGCGATCTTTTTGCTGATCGTGTTTATAGTTACCTCTGCTGATTCCGGTGCGTTGGTGATTGACACTATTACTTCTGGCGGCAAGACAGATGCCCCCGTCGGCCAGCGTGTTTTTTGGGCCTGTCTGCTCGGCGTTACGGCTTCCGCCTTGCTGTATGGCGGTGGAACCTCTGCCCTGTCATCGCTACAGGCGGGCACAATTGTTGCCGCGCTTCCCTTTACCTTCATTCTCTGGGTGTGCTGTCTCAGCCTTTATATCGGTATGCAGGAAGAATATAGGCTCGCGAAAACCGGGGAGCTGTATGCCGAAACATCAGCTTGAGCTGGATGATGAAGACAAGGCGGAAAAAGCGCATATATGCCCTGCGATAGGATATGTAATCCCTGCATGTACAGCGCTTTAACCGGCTTTCTTAACGGACCTTATGGCGCATCGTCACCAGCTCTTCGGCGATAGAGGGATGAACCGCGCAGGTGCGGTCAAAATCCTGCTTGGTTGCGCCCATTTTGACCGCCACACCGGCTAATTGGATCATTTCGGCTGCATGTGGTGAAATAATATGTACGCCGAGCACTCTTTGATCAGAGGCGCGTACGATCAGCTTTATAAAGGCGCGCTCCTCAGAGCCAGAGACAAGGTTTTTTAAAGGTCTGAAACGGGATTGATAAATATCCACCTCGCCATATGTCTCACGGGCTTCACTTTCGGTTAACCCGACCGTTCCAACCTCTGGCTGGGTAAACACTGCCGTGGCAATATCGCTATGATCAAAGGTATGGGGCGTGCCGCCAAATTCGGTATCTGCAAAGGCATGGCCTTCGCGAATAGCGACCGGGGTCAACTGCACGCGATTGGTGACATCGCCAACCGCCCAGATATTTTCTACATTGGTGCGCGAATAGGCATCAACTTTTATCGCGCCAGCCGCATCCAGCTCAATTCCGGCCTTATCACAATTTAACCCAGCCGTGTTGGGACGGCGCCCGATCGCCAGCATAACATCCGATACATTCAGAGTTTCCCCCTGACTGAGATGAACACGCAAAGGCAGCTCTGCCTCGCCGCTTTGTTCAATTTTATCGATGATATTATGGCCGATAAAATTAATCCCGGCCTCGCTGAGGCCCTCCTGAACATAGGTACGCACATCTTCATCAAAGCCGCGCAGGACTTTATCCTTACGGTAGACAAGGGTTGTCTGTGCGCCAAGTCCATTGAGAATATGCGCAAATTCGACAGCGATATAGCCGCCCCCGGCAATCAGAATATGCCTCGGTAAGGTACGCATCTGAAAGATTTCATTGGAGGTTATGGTCTTCTCCACGCCCGGCATGTCGCTAGGCGTCGGGATATAGGGGGCGCCCCCGACGGCGATGAGAATTTTCTCGGCTGTGATCGTCTGACCGGTTTTGCGCAAGAGCAAGCTATGCGGATTGAGAAATTCTGCGCGTTCTTCAAAGACGGTCACGCCAGCCGCTTTTTGTCCTTTCATATAGAGGCCGGACAGATAGCTGACTTGATCGGCGATCGCCGACATGGCTTTGGCGTGATCATAGACGGGCTCATCAAAGCTCCAGCCATAGGCGCGCGCCTCCTTAAAGGTTTTTGGATAGGCGCTGGCATAGACCATAAGCTTTTTGGGAACGCACCCACGAATGACGCAGGTTCCCCCCATGCGGTATTCTTCAGCTAAACCAACACGCGCCCCGGTTTCGGCGGCAATACGCGCCGCTCTTACTCCGCCAGAGCCACCCCCGATCACAAATAGATCATAATCATAGGCCATCGCCCATCTCCTTTTATTGGTTTGCTTTAGACTGGATTAAAATTCAAAAATCGTTGCGCCATCTTCGCCGCCAATGATCAAGGTGCGGGCCATAGAAATAAACAAGCCATGCTCGACCACACCAGGGACCGCGCAGAGTTGGCTGGCAAGCTTTGGCGCGTCTGGTATTTTGGAACAGTGACAATCCAGTATATAATGTCCGCCATCGGTGATAAAAGGACCCTCTTCACCCTCATCCTGACGAAGCTCTACTTTGGGCCGGGCGATGCCGTTTTGTTCCAGTACATCAAAGATTTTTTTGGCGGTGAGGGTAAAGCCAAAAGGGATTACCTCAACGGGCAGGGGGAAGGCTCCCAAAGTGGACACATATTTCGATGGATCGGCAATGACGACCATATGATCACTGGCATTGGCGATGAGTTTCTCGCGCAATAAGGCGCCGCCGCCACCCTTGATGAGATCGCCGACCTCATTGGCTTCATCGGCCCCATCCACGGTCAGATGTATTTGCTGAACCTGTTCTATGTCGATCAGGGAGATATGATGCTCAATGGCCAAATCGCGTGTTTCTTCGCTGGTCGGGACCGCGCGAATGATCAGGCCCTCTTTAATCTCTTCTGCCAGAAGTTCGATAAAATGCCTCGCCGTGGACCCGGTGCCAAGGCCGATCGTCATGCCGTCCTCGACAAAATTCAGTGCCGCGCGCGCGGCATTGCGTTTTTCCAATTCACGGTTCATTCAGGAGGGCTCCTTCGGGGTTTTTTGCGCCGCTTTGCGCGCATGCATTAGGGATCGGAATTTTGCGGCCCAGCCTGATTTGTTAAGCTGAGGCGTCCGCGTCAAGGCTAAAGCATTTTCAGGGACATTCTGGGTCAGGACAGTTCCAGAGCCAATCATGGCCCCATCGGCAATTTTGACCGGGGCTACGAGCGCTGAATTGGAGCCGATAAAAACCCCTTTTCCGATCTCTGTTCGATGTTTGAAAAAACCGTCATAATTGCAGAATATGGTGCCCGCCCCAATATTGCTTCCAGCGCCGACGGTTCCATCGCCCAAATAGGCCAAATGATTGGCTTTCGCCCGATCGGCTAATTGGGTATTTTTGGTCTCGACAAAATTACCGATTTTGACAGCCTGTCCCAATTCAGTGCCGGGACGCAGACGTGCATAGGGTCCAATCACACAGTCTTCGCCGATAAGGGCCCCTTCAATATGGCTGAAGGCGCGAATGTGTGCCCCTGTTTTGATATGGACGCCCGGGCCAAAAACGACCATAGGCTCTATGGTGACATCCGCCTCAATCTGCGTATCATAAGACAGATAGACCGTCTCCGGCGCGATCAGGCTGACGCCATTATTCAATAGGTTTTGCCGGGCATGAGTTTGAAAAACAGCTTCTGCACGGGCAAGGTCCTGACGCGTATCGCATCCGATCAAGACATCTTCTGCGCAGGTTACAACCCCGCAGACTAAGGATTTGTCCCGCGCTAGGCCGACAATATCAGTAAAATAATATTCGCCCTTGGCGTTCTCATTGGTGACTTCTTCAAGGAGGGTAAAGATGGTCTGTGCGTCCCCGACCATAACACCGGAATTGCATAGATTTATTTTTAATTGCTCGGCTGAAGCTTCGCGCGCCTCAACAATTTCAACCAAATGACCCGCCTCTGTTGTGACGAGACGGCCATAGAGACCCGGCGCGGCTGTTTCAAACCCAAGCACGGCCAAAGCAGTCCCTTGTTTCAGCTTTGCAAATAAATCTTCAATCGCCTCTGTCGGAATGAGAGGACTGTCGCCATAAAGGACAACAATATCCCCCTCGAAATCATCAAAGGCTGATTTTGCGCATTTTACAGCATGGCCCGTGCCCAAGGCTGGACTTTGTATGGCAATATTTCCAGCCCCTAAAGCCTTTATGACATGCGCTTCCAAATCCGGACTGTCCGGTGAGATCACGCCAATTATCTTTTCACACCCTACCGCATGTGCAAGTGCGATTGACCAGTCAATCGC
>JARFRJ010000330.1 GCA_029287305.1 Hyphomonas sp.
CTATCAGGGCTTTGTCGAATTAAACGCCGCAATGGTCGCCGCTGTCATGGCCTTGACGCCCGTTTCAATCGCCGGCGGCGCATCGGGCGCAAAAAGCGGAGAATGCAAACTTGGCAGGCGCTCACCAGAGGCGATTTTCTCAGATTCTACCCCACCAATCCAGAATATAAAACTCGGAATTTTATATTTCGTACGGCCATAATGGGCAAAATCCTCCCCGCCCATCACCGCAGGCAATTGCACGAGCGCTTCTTTCTCCATAACTGTTTCCATGGCCGCAATAGACTGTGCGACAAGATCGGGGTGATTATAGGTGGACGGGATATAATCACTTTCAAAGCTTAAACTGGGCTCAGGCGCGCCGAAACTTGCGGCTTGGCCTTTAGCAATCCGCGTTATTCCCTCCAGCAATGTCTGCCGGACGTCATCGGAATAACTGCGGACGGTCAGTTTCAGCGTGGCCTCATCTGAAATGATATTATGTTTTTTACCGGCCATAATGGAGCCGACGGTTACGACCGCAGGTTCTTGCGGATTGATATTGCGTGAGACAAGGGTTTGCAATGAGGTGACAATATGGGCGGCGATAATCACCGGGTCTTTGGTCGTATGGGGATATGCGCCATGTCCGCCGGAACCATGCACAGTAATATCCACTGTATCGACAGCTGCCAAAGCATAGCCGGGGGAATATCCCACTTTACCAGCTTCCAGCGCGGAGCTGACATGTAGGGCCAGATTAGCGTCGGGCACAGGAAAATCCTCATAGAGCCCATCGGCAAGAAGGGCCGGCGCGCCTAGGCCCAATTCCTCGGCTGGCTGGGCGATCATAACCAATGTGCCGGACCATTTATCCTTATTGGCCATAAGCGCGCGCGCCGTCCCGACCCAGCTTGTCATATGAATATCATGCCCGCAGGCATGCATGACGGCGCTTTCAACCCCGGTCCAACTGATTTGGCGCACTTTGGAGGCATAGGGCTTACCCGTCTGCTCTGCGACGGGTAGAGCGTCTGTATCTGTGCGGACCAGAATAGTTGGTCCCACGCCATTCTTGTAGACCCCGACCACACCATATCCGCCGACCCCTGCGCGCACTTCACCTTGATCGCGTTCGGCTTTGGCCATGACCCAATCATTGCCAAGACCTGTACTGACCTCAAACCCCAGCGCTTCCAGCTCCTTTGCTAAAAGGGTAGAGCTTTCTTTTTCCTGAAAGGAAAGTTCGGGATTGGCGTGCAAATACTCATAGACGCTTTGTAAATCCGTGCCCGGGGAGGGCGCTTGGGCAAAAGCACAGGACAGAGGTGTAAGGGCGATGAGGCAGACTAATCTTAACATGATGATCCTTTTTGTAGTCGGAGACATAGTGTCTGGTAATGGGCGCGAATCTAAAGCGTATTGAATACGCC
>JARFRJ010000389.1 GCA_029287305.1 Hyphomonas sp.
AAATAAGCAGATATTCTATTTACAGGCGCTTTATAAGTGGATTAATATTGTTAAAGAAAATTAAGTTAGATGTATAATTGGGGGAAAGAGGTATGCGTCATTTTATAATTAGCTTTGTGACAGCGCTGGCATTGTTCAACATCACGGTCAGCGCCGAAGAAAACATCAGCGCAGACGAAGCGGTCATTTTGCCGCCGCCTTTGGAAGTGTATGGCGAGCTTCCCTCTATGCGTTTTATGACCCTGTCCAAAAGCGGGCGCTATATCGCCTGGGTGCACTCAGACCCACAAATACAGCAATTACGCGTTATAGATTTGGTTGAAGGCAAATTGGCTGGCGGGTTTGCTTTGGACGATTTTTTCCCAATCGGCCTGACTTTCACAAATGATAAACATGTCATTCTCTCAGGATCGAAGGTTGTTGACCAAAAATCTGTTTTCCGTGATGAGTGGGACTTTGATGCTGCGCTTTCATTAAATCTCGAAACCGGAAAAATTGTGCAATTATTGAGAGGAACGTCTGGTCTGGTTCCACAATCAGGCATGAGTAGAATTTTAGGCCCGGGGCCAACGACAGATGAAGTGATGATGGCTGCCTGGAAAGCTGGGCGAAGCAAGATGGGTTCAAATATGAGGGCCCGCGCAGATGCAGACCAAGCCACCAAGGATCTTTTTCGCGTTAATCTCAACACAGGCAAAGGGAAGACTTCAGAGCGTGGCTATATTGATACCCGGTCATGGGAAACCGACGCCAAGGGTAAGGCCTATGCCTATATCCGGTATAGCAATGATCGAAATGATTTTTCTTTTTATGCCCGAAAGGGGAAAAAATGGGAAAAAATCTTTGAGGATAATGAGGCTGAACGGCCCCGTTTCAGTGTCCAAGGCATGATGCCCGACAGCACAGATTTTCTGATCACGACCGAATCTTCAGAAACCAATGGGCTTGGTATTTTCTCCATGGGGCGCGATGGTCAATATAAAGGTCCGCATTATTTGAAAGAAGGCAAGGAAATATCTGACCTGATTTTTACCCGAAATCGTGATCTATTGGGCATAGAATATACGGGTTATCGGCCTGAATATAAAATGTTCAACGCCAAGCATCAAAATATCATTAATCAGATTACCAAGGCTTTCCCCGAAGCAGCTGTCAGTCTCACCTCTTGGACAGATGGGTTTGAGAAAGTTGTGTTCAAAATTGATGGGCCGAATAATCCGGGCTCATATTACATTTTTGATTCTGCAAAGATGGAGATCACCTTTCTGGCAGACCCAAGACCCAGCCTGCCCAATGAGAAAATCGCCAAAACGGAAATCTTTGACTATGTCGCCGCGGATGGGCTTGCGCTTTCGGGTGTCTTGACCTGGCCTTTAGGCAAGGAAGGCGCGACGAATTTACCGACGATTATTCTGCCCCATGGCGGACCAAAGTCTCATGACACGCTCGGGTTTGACTGGATGGCGCAATATTTTGCCAGTCGCGGCTATCTCATCCTGCAACCCAATTTCAGGGGGTCGGATGGCTTTGGCATGGCCCTTTTGGAGGCGGGCTATGGCGAGTGGGGCAAAAAAATGCAGACCGATTTAAGCGATGGGCTTGCCAAACTTGTGAGCGAGGGGCATGCGGACCCGGAACGTGTTTGTATTGTCGGGGCCAGTTATGGCGGCTATGCGGCGCTGGCGGGCGGCGCTTTTCAACCCGAAATCTATAAATGTATTGTCGCGATCGC
>JARFRJ010000407.1 GCA_029287305.1 Hyphomonas sp.
AATTATTGGCGGGGATTTTAACATGGTCCCTTGGGGACATATTCCCAAGCGAATCGAGCGCCTATATGGTCGACGCGTCAGCCCTGTAAAACCAAGTTTTTATATAGCTGACATAATTCCTTTGCCAATAGATCATATCTATTTAAGATTCCCGTATTCTGTCATGACCCAAAGTGAAACAAGGCCCGCTTTTGGATCGGATCATAAGGGTGTCGTCGTAAAATTTTTGGTTCAGTAGACAACCAGAAAGGCACGCATGCGCGCATCAGAACGCCCGTTTTGTAAAAAGCTTTTTTTGATTTAAGTTCAGGCATGAAAAGCTTTACAACCGAAATTTCTAAAGCCCTTTATGGGGCGCTGGATCGCCCGGACATAACTGCCAGAGGTCGAGCCGGATTGCCGTCCTGGTTCGATGTCACAGGGCTATGCGTCGCCTCAATCGGCGCGGCTATTGCAGAAATTGCGGCGCTTAGCCAAGCTGATAGGCAGACCCCGGTCAAGCTTGATCGGAAACTGGCATCGCTCTGGTTCCAGATGACCCTGCGACCAGAGGGCTGGACACTCCCGCCCGTCTGGGATGATATTGCCGGTCTTTATAAAACAAAAGATGGCTGGCTGCGTTTGCATACCAATGCCCCCCATCATAAAGCCGCCGCGCTGGATGTCTTGCAATGTGCCCCCGATAAGGCTTCTGTCGCGGCGATCTTGGCCCGCTATAAGGGTGAGGAAATTGAAACCGCCCTGATAGAAAGTGGTGCCTGCGCCGCTGAAATGCGCGGTCTGAAGGCGTGGCAGACGCACCCACAGGGCCAAGCGGTTCATTGCGAGCCTTTGATCGCCTGGGATATTGAGAGCCCACCTTGGCACGGCGCGTCCACGACCCCCCAAGCGACACTGCAGCGCCCTTTGCAAGGCTTGAAAATCCTTGACTGCACGCGCGTTTTGGCTGGCCCTGTCTGCACACGATTTCTGGCAGGCTATGGCGCAGATGTCTTGCGCATCGACCCGCCGGGCTGGGCCGAGGATAATGTCGTGCCTGAGATTATGCTTGGCAAACGCAGCACTACCCTAAACCTTAAAACAAGGGTGGATCGGGATATATTCTTGAAACTCTTAAGCAAAGCCGATCTTTTCATTCATGGCTATCGCGCCGACGCGCTTGAAAGCCTTGGGCTTGGCCATAGAGTGCGCCGCGATCATAATGCGCAGCTTATCGACATTACGCTAAATGCCTATGGCTGGAGCGGGCCATGGCGCAACCGGCGCGGCTATGACAGCCTTGTGCAAATGAGCACAGGTATTGTGCATTTTGGCCTGAAACGGTGCAAAACAGGTAAGCCGACCCCTTTACCGGTTCAGGC
>JARFRJ010000412.1 GCA_029287305.1 Hyphomonas sp.
ACCAGCTTTTCTTTCCAGACAGGTGGACCCCCTGCCTGAACGGCCAGAAGCTTGGCGCGGCGATAAAATAGATGGCAATCCACTGCCCAGGTAAAGCCCATGCCGCCATGGGTCTGGATGTTCTCCTTGGCGGCATACCAATAGGCCTCTGAGGCCGCCAGACGGGCGGCGGCGGCCTCGGAAAGCTCTGGCGCATCTGTAGACAGCGCCCAAGCCACATAATAGCTATTGGAGCGGGCAATCTCATTTTTTACATACATATCAGCCAGCTTGTGCTTGATCGCCTGATTGCCCCCGATCGGACGGCCAAATGCATAGCGCTCCTTGGCATAGTGATTGGCCATTTCCAAGCATCGCGCCGCGCCGCCCAATTGCTCAAAAGACAAGAGAACGGCAGCGCGGTTCATCACAGCGTCATGCAGAGCGCCGCCGTCACCAGCTGAGCCCAGACGTTTGGCGGGCGTATTGTCAAAGATCAGTTCCGCGTGGCTGCGGGTCGGATCCAGCGTCTTGACGCTCTTGCGGGAAACCGATGCCTCCTTCAAATCCACCAGTACAAGGCTCGCCGCATCGCCTTCCTTGGCTAGAACAATCGCATGGGTCGCGATGTCACCATCGGTGACCGGTATTTTTACGCCTGTCAGATGCGTACCGGAAAAGCGGGTCTGCAGGCTTTGTGTTTCTATCGCGCCGGGGCCTTCTGAACTGGCATAACAGCCAAGAACCTCGCCGCTGACAATGTTCGCCAATAGAGCGGTCTTGTCTTCTTCACTGCCGGCCATATTAATGGCTTCGCTAAAGAAATAAGCCGTCGAGGCAAAGGGCACAGGCGTCAGGGCGCGCCCCATTTCTTCGGCAATGACGCAAAGCTCCAGCATGCCGAGGCCAAGGCCGCCATAGGCCTCCGGAATATTGGTTCCAAGCCACCCCATCTCGACTATTTTATCCCATAAGTCCTTATGATAGGGCACATCATCGGCATCCAAGACCGCGCGCACATGCTGGGATGTACATTCAGCGTCCAGAAACTTTCGCACTTCATTTCCAAGAAATTTTTGATCATCGGAAAAATCAAAATTCATATTCGGGCTCCCTTTTTCCGCACAATTGAGGTGTGGAAGATTATATAGAATTTTATTGTCTCAATAAAACATACTCCAGAATAGCGATATGAACACCCATGACGTTGGGGGAGATGCATAAATTTTAAAAAACAGGTCTCGTTTTCGGTCACACACAGATCAAAACGCGCGCCTGTGCCCCCCCTATTTCAAACCGGGCCGCGCATGGCCTATCTGAACCGCCGAGATCACTTTTTTTTGCGACGTGTCCCTTATGAGGCTTCCAATTGACCAAGGCTGGTGCTGATGAATAGGGCCGCTTGCTCTATAATATCCTGAGCGGCTTGAACAAGAGCGTCGATGCGCGCCTCCGCGCCCCTTTCGGTGACAGGGATTGAGGCCTGCAAGAGGGTTTGCCGCACGGCTTTTCGATTTGACCCATCCAGCAGGGTAACCTCCATATGGGCGACGGCCTGAGTGTCTTTTAAAGTGAACTCGACAATGCGCCAGGACACTTCATAATCTGCCCGCGAGCCGGTTTCCGGCAGAATGGCAAAGCCTGTATTTTCTGCGTTAAAACTATCAAGCAGACTGTATTGAAAGAGTTTTGGCACTCTATCTGCCCATTCTACCCCTTTGACATAGCGGATCGCATTGGCGTCATCACGGGTGACGATATTACGCCCGGAGAAAATAAATGGCGCTTCGGGCTCACGAACTAAAACGGAGTGATTAAGTTGCAAATCCGCGATAATTGTAATCGGGCTAAAACTGTATAGCGCGTCGGCGCTTTCCTCTTCGGGCAAAACAGAGACGCAAGCCGAAAGCCCCGTCATGATCAAAAACATGCAAACAAGACGTCTCATGGGCGGGCCTCTTCTTCATAGGGTTTGGATGTGCCATAAATGATGGATTGCGGGTTCTGCTCAACCTCACGGGTGAGATTATCGAGGCGCTGTATCAGAAGTTTGACATCCTGAACCAGTAGGCGAAAATCGGCCATTGCAGCGATGGCAGGTTCAACAAGGTCCTCTTTGGCCGTCCCGACCGTCTCATTGGCGGTGACCATAAATGTATCGATTTTTTGGGACGTCCCTCGCAAATCTTCTATGATTAAAGACAGATTTTTGCTCACAGTGTTGATATCGCTCTCAGCCGTGCGGGCAAGCTCTGTCAGCGTGCGACTTAGTTCAGAGAAGTCCTCGCTTGCCTCGGCAATACTGGCAAGGGAATTGACCATGTCTTCGGCCAGTCCTTCCTTATTATTCAGACTTTCCATGAATATGGATATATTTTGCAGTATGCGCGTTAGCGCCTCCGCATTTTCATCCGACAGGATATTGCGTAGGCTCTCCATGCTTTGATTGGCATTATCGATGATTTTAGCCCCGCTATCGAACACTTCGGCGAGTGGATTGGCAATCGACTGAATTTCAGGAATTGGGGCCCCCGGCGCTCTGGTCAATAAGGGTGCCCCGGTTGAGCCGGCCATAATCTGAACAAAGGTCAATCCGGTAATCCCGGCAAAATCAATCGTTGCCACTGAATCGGTGCGGACCGGTGTGTCTGAACTTACGCGGATACGCGCCCGCACCATTTGATCATTGGTCCGGTCAATCATGACCGCTGTCACCTCACCAACATTAATCCCGTTAAAGCGGACACTGGCACCGCTCTCAAGTGAGACGGGGCCTTCAAAGACGATGTCATAGATATCAAAATCCCGGTTGAACTGGGATTGTCCAAGCCAGAGCGTAAAGAGGGCAAAGCCCACCAGGCTGGCAATGACCATGGCTCCGATCAGAGCAAAATTTGCACGCGTTTCCATCTTCTTACCCCTTAATTATATCCCGCAGCCGCAGACCGTCCCCGAGGACCGGAAAAATATTCCTGTATCCAAGGATGCTCATTCTGGCGCAATTCATCCATTGTCCCAAGCGCAAGTGTGCGTTTTTCACCTAATACCGCAATCCGGTCACACGTTGCCGCCAATGTATCAAGGTCATGTGTGACCAGAAAAACCGTCAAGCCTAGGGTCTGTTGCAGTTCGCGGACAAGATTATCAAAACGTCCGGCTGTAATCGGATCAAGCCCTGCGGTCGGCTCATCTAGGAATAGAAGGGATGGATCAAGCACAAGCGCACGCGCCAGGGCAGCACGTTTACGCATACCGCCAGACAGTTCGGACGGGTATTTTAAGGCTGCGGCAGGTTCCAGCCCGGCCATTTGTATTTTCATCAAGGCCAATTCGCGCATTAGCGGGCGCGGCAAGTCAATATGTTCCTTTAAAGGAACCATAACATTTTCCATAACGGTCAAACTGGAAAACAGGGCCCCATCCTGAAACATCACGCCCCAGTTTTGCTCCATACGCAAGCGATCGTCCGGGTTCAAATCGGTCAGTTTTTGCCCAAAAATGGTAACTTCACCGGCCTGAGCCGGACGCAGGCCAACAATCGCCCGCAAAAGCACGGATTTACCGCAGCCGGACGGACCAATAATGCCGATCACTTCGCCTTTGCGAATATCAAGATCAAGCCCATCATGCACAATTGTGTCGCCAAACCGGTTGACCATGCCTCTGATCTGAATGGCGAATGTTTCTGTGCCATTTGAAGCAGGGTCAAGAGTATCTGTCGTCTGATCCATCAAATCCCTAACTGCATATAGTAAAGGGCAAATAGGGCATCGATGACGATAATGGCAAAAAGCGCCTGGACGACAGATCGGGTCGTCGCCGTACCAAGCGATTGGACGGAGCCTTGGACGCTGAGACCATGTCGGCACCCGATCAGAGCCACAATAATGGCAAAGACCGGCGCTTTTGACATGCCGACCCAAAAATTATCAATGGAGACCTGCGACAATAATCTATTGGCAAACAAAACCGGGCTGATATCAAGGCTGGCCCAGCAGACAATCAGCCCTCCAAACAGACCCGCCAAGGTCGCCAAAAAGGATAGGAGCGGCACCATAATCAGCATGGCGATGATGCGGGGGGCAACGAGAACCTCTATCGGGTCAAGGCCCAGCACTTTCATCGCATCTACTTCCTGCTGCATACGCATCGCGCCTAATTGCGCTGTAAACGCACTATTGGTACGCCCCGCCAGAATAATCGCTGTGATGAGCACACCAAATTCGCGGAACACGGCAATACCGACAAGGTCAATTGTGAAAATCGTGCTGTTAAAGGCTTCCAGCGTGGTCGCGCCAATAAAGGCGATGACCATGCCGACAAAAAAGGTCAGCAGCATAATGATCGGGATCGCGTTAAGCCCGGCTTCTTCCATCACCGAAACAGTGGCCGTCGCTCGGAAATTCTTCGGCATGAACAGTAAGCGGGCACAGACCACCAATGTCTGACCAAAGAAAGACAGCGTGTGCATGGCCTCGCTTAACCCGGTATAAGTTCCCCTGCCAATCTTCTCAAGAACATCCAGAAAAGGACGTCGCACAGGTTTTTGGCCAAGGGTTTTTTCGCAAGCCTCGCGGATTTGCTGTAATAAGCGTTTGGCGTTCTCATGATCGCCTTTATAGGAGCGCAACGCGCCTGTATCGCCGCTATTACGCAAGGTTCGATCCAGAATATATGCGCCTGCCGTATCAATAGCCTGTAATTGACTGAGGTCCAGACGCACCGTTTGACGGATAGACGGCTCCAGCTCTCTTAATTTGGCATTCACCGTTTTTATTGTTCGCACGGTCCAATCGCCGATGGGCAAAATAACCGGTTGGCCCTCTTCATAATAGACCTGGAAATCTGTCCGGGAAGTATCAGTCATTGAGAAATATACGATTCATTTGAAGGTAAAACGCGATAGGGTTAAACAAGCCTCTTATCTGTATAACTAAAAAGGGGGGTCGGTCAAAATAATGAAACTCTTCGCCTATGCGAACACGCAGCCTTTGAACGCGCCCTTTGCCATATCAAGGGGGCGAAAGACACATATCGAAACTGTGCGGGTTCATCTGCATGATGAAGATACAGGCTGTGTGGGACGCGGCGAAGGGGTGCCCTATCCGCGCTATGGCGAAACGACAGGCTCTGTCTTGGCGCAAATTGAAGGGCTAAAATCTGACATTGAAACCTGTCCGGATATACAGGCCCTGCAAAGCCTGATGCCCGCTGGCGCAGCGCGATGTGCGGTGGATTGCGCCTTCTGGGATTTGCAGGCAAAACTAAAAAGGGCCCCCGTTTGGGCGCTGGCAGGCCTGCCCGCTCCCTCCCCTCTACACACCGCACAAACGATCAGCCTAGACAGACCGCAAATAATGGCCAGAGCCGCCCATCACACTCAAGGCCAATGGCTGAAGCTGAAACTCGGCACGCCGGATGATCTGGCCTGTCTTGATGCGGTCCACAAAGCCCGCCCGGACGCCCGGCTCATTCTGGATGGCAATGAAGGCCTGAAAAGTGAGGATTTCAAGGCCTTTTGTGAAGCGGCAAAGGCCCGCGGGACCGTCTTGATTGAACAACCCTTTGCGGAAGGGGCGGATCAGGCTTTGGCGGAAATGTCCCTTCCCCTCCCCATTTGCGCGGATGAAAGCGCCCATATATGCGCGGATATTGCAAAGCTTACATCCCGCTATCAGGGCGTGAATATAAAGCTTGATAAGACAGGCGGGTTGACCGAAGCCATCGCCATGGTCAAGGCGGCACACGCGGCCAATATGCAGATTATGATCGGCTGTATGGTCGCCAGCTCCCTGTCTATGGCGCCTGCTTTCCTACTGGCAGGGCAAGCGGATTTTGTTGATCTTGATGGCCCGCTCTGGCTGAAAGAGGATGTGCCCTTTGGCCTTGTCTATGATCAGGGCATAATCGCACCGCCCCAGTCCGATTTATGGGGCTAAACCGCTCGAGCCTACTGAAAAGACCTATCAAAAACGGCGTGTCTCTACTCTGCCGTAACGACTTCAGGGAACACTAAATTCACCTGCCGTCTTCCTAAACTCGAACCAGACGGGCCGGCAATCCCCAAGCTGTTTCACCTCATAACGTGTTGTCATATGATCGACAGGGGGTACGCGCCAGTCTTCTGCGCGTTCGGCTGTCCAGTCAAAAGCCGGATGGGCGATAAAATGCGCCAGTGCCTCATTGGCATAGGAGGCGACATCTGTGGCAAAGCGTAGCTCACCGCCCGGTTTCAGAACACGCGCCAGCGTATCAAGAAAGTCCACCTGTATCAGCCGCCGCTTTTGCTGGCGCTTTTTCGGCCAAGGGTCTGGAAAGAGAATAAAAATACGCGCGAGGCTGTTTGCTTTTAGCGCGGCAAGCAGACCCCGGGCATCCTCCATATAGAGGCGCACATTGTGCAGGTCGGCGGTCTCGATCCCACTTAAAGCTTTGACCATGCCGTCAATATAAGGCTCACACCCGATAAGGCCGATATTCGGATGGTGCCTAGCTTGGCCGATCATATGCTCGCCGCCGCCAAACCCAATCTCTAGCCAGATCTCATCCGGCAGGGTCTTGAAAAGAGTGTTTGGGTCAAGTGCGCCTGGCCCGGTCAGGGTGATCTCAAATTCCGGCAAGCGCTCGTCAAGCAATCTCTTCTGCCGCGCCGACAAGGCGCGCCCACCTATCCGGCCATAACTGCGAATGGGCGGATGCACCTCTGGTTCATTGTGCGCCAGATCAGGTGGGCTTTCGGGTTTTTCCGGGCTCATGGGCCAATCCTTACACGGCGCGGATAATATTTGCGCCTTTCTAAGCCTTCTGCAAAATATGAAGAAAGGCTTTGCCGAAACATATCCTCGCCCTTGCCTTATGGGTTCAACACCGCCTTAATCCAAGGGCCATAAGCGGACTCGCCCAAAAAGGCCAATTGCTGCTTGGCTGAGACCTCATTGATTGGCACTTGCGGCTTGCTGCCCGGATGCACGGCGCGGCGTAAAGGGCGCATACCCGCTGGCATAGAGATAATCTCAGCCATGGCACGCGGAATATCCATTGGATCGGTTGAACCGCCCCCGCCGCCGCTTGCCCCCATGCGCGCGGTTAATTGCGGATAGGCGGCCAAGACCTCTTCGGGCGCTCTGGCTTTCAGTGCGCCTGACAAGGGAGCTTGGTTTTCCCATATTTTAGTTGGATAGCCCCCCGGTTGGATAATGGTCACCTCAATGCCATGGGGGGCCAATTCATAGGCCATTTGCTCGCTCATCGCCTCCAAAGCAAATTTGGTCGGGGAATATTGCCCGAAACCGGGGATCATGACCCGGCCAAGCTGTGAGGTGACATTGAAAATCAATCCAGATTTCGCCGCACGCATGGCCGGCAGAGCCGCGCGGGCGAGGCGCTGCGGGCCAAAGACATTCGTCTCGAAAAGCAGCTTGGTAGCCTCCATATCCTGCAACTCAATCGGGCCTGAGGTTGAAATCCCGGCATTATTAACAAGCACGTCGAGCGTGCCGCCCGTTTTTTCCAGCGCCGCAGCCACCCCCTTTGTGACCTGATCATCCAGGGTGACATCAATCTCAATAATATGCAGATCAAGCGCATTTTCGGCTGCAAACTGTGTCAGCTCGTCGGCCTCTGGCCTTGGCATATTGCGCATAGTTGCAAAAACTTTTGCGCCAAGTCGGGCAAAATATTCCGCGCTGAGGCGTCCAAACCCAGAAGAGCAGCCTGTGATCAGAACAGACAGCCCGCTTAAATCCGGTGCTTTGGCAGATTCTGTGGCAGATTGCGCAATAGGCTGCGCCGCGGCGGTGGCAAAACTTGCCGTGGCCATGGCTGTGCCCGCCGCGCTGCCCAGCATAAATTGTCGGCGGGAAGGGGTAAGAGATTTTGACATAATCAGCTCCTTGTTAAGCGTTCAAATTTTATCGTCATAGGGGGTCACCTCACATGAACATTCTATTTTTCAGTGCATTATCCTGCAAAACCTTCGGACTTCATACGCGTGCGCCAAGCCCCGAGAGACGTATGCTCCGTATGTGGTCGCCAGTCCATCACAGCGCAAAATCCGCATGTAATATAAGCGATAATATCGGCATTGGTGAGACGTCCGGCGGCAACAAAATCATGTTTTGAGAGATGCTCATCCAAGCGCTTGACAAACCGTTTGGCGGCGGTCTCGCCCTTGGCGGCCTGGTCTGGGTTTTGCGGCTTTTCCAAAGGAGCCATGAGGGCGTGCGCATTACGAAACCACATGGCAAAAGGTATAAACCATTGCAGTTCAATCCGCCTTTCCCACATTTCAATGTCTCCCTTTTCATAAGGCTCGACCCCGAACAGGTTGGGCTCTGGCCAGAGCGCTTCAAAATAGGTGCAAATCGCCCGGCTTTCGGTCAGCGTGCGCCCATCCTCCAAAACCAGTGTCGGCACTTGCGCAAAAGGGCTGATCGCACGGTATTCCGGCGTCTTATGCTCCTGATTCATTATTGAAATTTCTTTGATTTCAACATCTGCCAAGCGCCCTTTGGCGCGGAGAAAATAGACAACACGCTCAGGATTGGGTGCACGTGGGGCATGGTAAAGCTGCATAGGGTCTCCTCATATATTTTTTTAGGATCATATCGCAGCTTTATCTTTGGGTGAAGACGAAATGAACCGTCTTGAAAGATTACGCAAAAACTTGCCCCAATGCATAGGATGCGGCTGCCTGTCCCTACAGATTTGCGCTTTACACAATCCTGAAGATCGCGCCGCGCAGTCGGGTACAGGCCCGCGCTATGTCATGGGCGGGAGGCAAATACCTTAAAAAGCAACTCTTAGCCCGGCGCTGATCGTGCGCGGGCTGCCAGGGCGGGCCCGGCCTTCTGGCGCGAAGAACGGCGCATCGGCAAAATTGGCGTAAATATTGTCTAGGACATTCTCAAGGCGCCCTTCTAAGACGAGCGTGTCGGTTACACGCCATGCACCGAGCATGGTCCATACCCATTCCGGCGATGTTGAAAGCGTACCCGCAGGATTAAGCGGCCAAGCCCCAATATAGCGCAGGCGAGAGGTCAGGGTCAGCCCCCCAAGCGCCTGCGGCGTCCAGTCCAGATTAAAAGTACCAAGAAATTTGGGGGCTTCTTCAATTTGGGCCCCGTCAAAAGGCGAGCCCGGTTCTGCGCCAAACTGGCGATAGGTAAAATCCTGCCAAGCAAAGCTGATATCTGTCGTCACTCCTTTAGGGAACATAGCCTGCATGCGCGCTTCCAGCCCCTTAAATTCGCGCGACCCTGCATTGATAGAAATATTCCCCGCTGCGGTGCGCACATTGGTCACGACACCATCACGGCTCACCTGATAATAGCCGATCAGCTCGCTCTTAATGTGCGCCGCGCCGGCTTGCCAATCGGTGCGCCAGCCCAGTTCACCACTGTCAAAAGTTTCTACATCAAGCTCAAAAGCGGCCTGATCGGCGTCCAGCTCATAGAGCTCGCTTGCGCGCGGGGCACGAAACCCACGAGCATAGCGCGCAAACACTTGCTGGCGCGGGGATATATCCCAAAGGAGGCGCAATTTCGGGCTTAAATGACCGAAATTGTCGCTCCGATCTGGCAATTGCAGGCGGGCATCACCGGCAATTTCGTTCAAATGATTATTGAACTCATAGCGAAGCGCATCATAGCGCAGCCCCGCTGTCACTTTAAGACCCGGCAAAATTTCCCGCTCATGCTGGAGATAAGGCGAGACGCCGGTAAAATATACTTGATAGTCAAATTGTGGCCCTTGGACAAAGAGGTCACCAAAAACCCGTATATCGGGCCGGGCCTGTGTGAGCTCCAAATCCAGATCGGTCAATTCCATATCCAGACCCAAAATCGTTGTAGACCCGTCCCTGTGATCAAAATAGGCTCGAGGCAAAAGCCCGACTGTGTTCACATTCGCCGCCTCACGCGGACTTGTGGCGGGCTGGAAGGTCAAGGTTGAGGCAAGCCTCTGACGGCGCAGATAGGGGGTAAGCTCAAATCGCGCCGCGCCCCTCTCATAGGCAATTTTGCTCTGGGCACGAAAATATTGAACCTCCTCGATCGCCTCATCCGGATCGATCAAAGGATTGAGGCCGGAGCCTGTGATATTGCCTGCGAGAAAATCCGGATAGGCAATAGCAACCGCGCTTTGCGTGCTAACCTCACTATAGGTTATAAGCGTCTTTATGGAGAGGTTTTGATGTAGGATGTGATGGTGAAGCTGGGCCTGCGCCCGGTCAAAGGCGGTTTCATCGCGGAAGCCTTCCTCCCCGGAGACGCCCGCATTAAGGCGCAGGGCCTGCGCGTCAGATATTGGCTGGTTCAGGCTGAAAACAGCCTCATACAGACCATCTTGACCAAAGCGCAGCCGCGCCTTGCCGCCAAGCTGGTCCGTAGCGGGCGCAGATGTGATCGCGATCACGCCCGTCACCGCATCTGACCCATATAAAGCCGTCCCCGGCCCGCGCAGCACACTGATACTGTCAGGATTTAACAGGGCCGTCGAATAGCCGAGCGCCGATTGATCGAAATAGATCGAGGATTGCAGGGGCACCCCATCCTCCAGAAACAGGGTCCGATTATCAAAAGACAGCGTATTGCGGATTTGCGCCGTTTCGCGCGGACCGTTCAGGCCGGAAAAGAAAACCCCTGGCACTGTGCTGAGCACATCCCCGACGCGCAAGGCGTTGATAGTTTCAATCTCATCGCCGGACAGGACTGCCAGCGCTGTGGCGGTCGCGCCCACCTCAACCGGGCGCCCTTCGACCAGAACCGGATCAAGGGTGAGGCCGCTTTGAGAAGTATTGACACAATCGCCCGCGCAAAGAGAAGCCTCCGATGCATTTGTACGGGTGTCGGCTGGGCTGTCCGCATCCGGCCTCAGGGGGTCATCCGGCATTATTTCTGCCAGAGCGGGCAGCCCGCTTGCCCCGATGAGCCAGACAAGCCCGGCAAATTTATAGCGTGCAGATTTACATATTACGGACATAAGGCCATTCAAGGTTTTTGTTTACGCGCCTAGCCAATAAACAGATTTACCGGCAGGGCTGCCACCACAGCACCAGACAAGCAAGTTGCCAAAGTCCCCGCCAGCAAAGTCTTCCACGCCAAAGACAGGAAGGTCTCGCGCCGAGCAGGCTCGATAATTGTCAAACCACCGATCAAAATTCCGATTGAGCCGAAATTGGCAAAGCCACATATGGCATGCGCGGTAATGATGCGCGTGCGCGCTGTCATTTCATCGGCCGGAATGGACGCCAAATCCAGATAGGCGATAAACTCGGTCAGCACGGTCTTGATCCCCATTAGCGAGCCTGCCTCAGCCGCTTCAGACCAGGGCACACCGATGAGATACATAAGCGGGGCAAACAGCCATCCAAGCATTCTTTGCAAAGACAAGTCTTCCCCACCAATCGGCGGCAAATTGCCCAGAATAGCGTTGACAATGTATAAAATCGCCAGCGCCGCAATCAGCATGGTCGCGATATTCAGGACAATTTTCATCCCATCTGCCGCGCCGGTGGAAAAGGCATCCATTGTTGACTGATATTCAAAATCAGGCTCATGGGCCCGCTCTGAAGCGGGTTTTGTCTCTGGCGTGATGACAAGCGCGAGGGCTACCGCCGCCGGGGCCGCCATGAAGGAAGCTGTCAGAAGCTGCGCCAGAGGATTATCAAGCACAGGCTCCAGAAAGGTGACATAGACAATCAGAACCGAACCAGCAATGGTCGCAAAGCCTGTTACCATCAGGATGAAAATCTCTGACCGGGTCATTTCCTTAATATAAGGTCGCACCAGAACAGGCGCTTCGGTCATGCCCATAAAGACATTGGCTGACACACCGAGCGAGGTGGCTCCGCCAAGGCCCATAAACCGGGAAAATACAGCCGCAAAACCTTTGGTAATCCAACGTAAAATCCGCCAATGCCACAAAATGGCAGAAATCGCGGCGACGACAATAACAATCGGCAATATCTGGAAGAAGAAGAGGGGCGGCGGGGTCTCGCCTGGTATCACCGTCGGATTATTGGCATATTGGGAATTATCCCCGACATAGCCAAAAACAAAATTCGTGCCCGCCCGCGTCGCTTCCTGCAAAACATCCACTAGGCTATTGGCTTGAAACAGGGTCTGGCGCACAATCGGCACGCCAAACAGGATCAAGGCGAAAGCAAATTGCATCGCTACAGCGCCCAGCACCAGCCGCCAGGGAAAAGCCCGCCGGTTTTCAGAGACACTCCAAGCAAGCGCAAAAATCAGTGCAATGCCTATAAAGGCGCGCGCATTATCCCAGCCCCATTCCATGCTCACTCCTTATCTGATCGTGTAAATTTTCCCAGAACCGCCCGTTTGTCCGGCTGGTATAATCCTGTCAGCTTATAGGACAGGTCTGGTATAATGAAAGGGCACGTCTTGCCTATCGGCCAAGAAAACAGGCCGCGCACAATTTATTGCCATCCGGATCCCGAAAATAGGCCCCGTAAAACATTCCCGGTATACGCTCGCCCGGCTCGCCCTCACAGGCTGCACCAAGCGCACGCGCTTTGGCATAGACCCGGTCGACGGTCTCTTTATCCGCGCAGGCAAAAGCGGGCATGACGCCATTGCCACTGGTCGCCGGAGCCCCATCGGAGGGTGCCCCCACGGCCAGCATACCGCCCTTGCCATTGGAATAAAACTGCAGGCGCTCATTGGAAAATGTGCGCTTGCCGCCAAGCTCGGCGATGATCTCATCATAAAACGCGAGGGCTTTGTCCTTATTGTTTGATCCGATTACGGTATAGGCCAACATGGTGCATCTCCTTTTTGTCTGGCTATAGACACCACCTTGCGCGCGAATATGCAAGCCTTGACCTTGCGATAGACTTGACGTTTTGCGCGGTCAGTGTTGGAAGACGAGGGTTGTATATATTTTTCTTTAGGAGATTTTGATGTCTGATATCCGTTTTGACAATCGTGTGGCCGTGATAACTGGCGCAGGGGGGGGCTTGGGCCGCTGTCATGCGCTGGAGCTGGCACGCCGCGGGGCTAAAATTGTGATCAATGATCTGGGTGGATCGGTCGATGGTTCTGGTGGCAATTCAGCCGCCGCAGAAGCGGTTGTCGCCGAGATCAAGGCGATGGGCGGCGAAGCCATCGCAAATGGCGCCTCTGTCAATGATGAGGCCGGTATGAACGCTATGGTGCAGCAAACGCTGGAAGCATTCGGGCGAATTGACATTTTGATCTGCAATGCCGGAATTTTGCGCGATAAGTCTTTTTCTAAAATGACCCATGCGGATATTGATCTTGTTCTGGATGTGCATTTACGCGGTACCTTCAAGCCGATCAAAGCTGCTTGGGATATAATGAAAGACCAGGGCTATGGCCGGATTGTGGTCACAACCTCCTCAACGGGCCTATATGGCAATTTCGGCCAGGCCAATTATGGCGCAGGCAAGCTAGGGGTTGTCGGCATCATGAATACATTAAAGATTGAGGGGGCAAAATATGATATTAAAATCAATGCCGTCTGCCCCATCGCGGCGACCCGGATGACAGAAAACCTGATGCCAGAAGCGGTTCTGGAACAGTTAAAGCCGGAATATGTGACCCCCGGCGTCATGAATTTAGTAAAAGACGACGCGCCTAGCGGCTTTATCCTGTCGGCTGGAGCCGGCGCTTTTTCCATGGCTCAGATTGTTGAGACCAAGGGGGCCTATGTCGGCACGGGTGAGGCGCTCACCGCTGAAGCCGTCGCCGCAAAATGGGACGAAATTTCAGACCGCTCACACGGGCAAACCGCCTTTCAGGCTGGCAATCAACATGGGGCAAATATCTTCGAACGCGTCAGTGAAGGACGAGGTCAGACATAAGATATCAGTTTGACCTATATGATTTGTTGACCAGCGGGACGACAAGCTTGGTCGAGCAGCGGGACGACAAGCTTGGTCGACCAGCGCAACGACCAGCGCGACGAGCAGCGCGACGATGATCAGGCTTGCCGATCAGGCTTGCCGATCTGACAATGGCCTGTGTTTAAGAAAATTATTTTTCGGGATAGCGGCTGTTTTTTGGCTGTAAGGCTTAAGGCGCTGCGGTCCTTTTTAAGGAGAGCTTGTCCGAGCTATAACGCATCTACCCACGGCGCTCCTCGTTTAAGAACCGCATGGGCCAGAATTATCAGTTTGTGTGGTTGACCTGATGCTTTGCCGCATCAGCGAAAAAGCACTGCGTTGTCTCCGTAAAGAGATAGGTTTACTGAGTGAGCACGGGCCATAAATCGCAAGGCTTGCGCTGAAACACAAATCTATACGAGCATAAGGCCTAGCTTGATGCCTATGTGGCGTCTTCAGCCTCAAGCGCTTGTAAACGGGCACGGTCCGGGGCACCGCGGGCCTCTGGATCGCGATCGACAAGCTCAATCACCGCCATTGGAGCATTATCACCATAGCGAAACCCGGCTTTTAAAACGCGCGTATAGCCACCATGACGTTCTGAATAACGCTCACCCATCACCTCAAACAGCTTTTTAACAGCCGCCTTATCGCGGATTTGCGCAATCGCCCGGCGCCGAGAGGCCAAATCACCCTTTTTAGCCAGGCTCACGAGCTTATCCATAATCGGCTTCATTTCTTTCGCCTTGGGCAGTGTGGTGACAATCTGCTCATGCGTGATCAAAGACGCGGCCATATTCGCAAACATGGCTTTGCGATGTGATGATGTGCGATTAAGCTTTCTATGTGCTAGACCGTGTCGCATCTTATCTCTCCTGCCCTTGGGGCCTTAAATTCTTCTAGTGATGATCATCATATTTTTTAGACAGGCTGACAATGTCTTCAGGCGGCCAATCAGCCACTTCCATGCCTAAATGCAATCCCATGCCTGCCAGAACTTCTTTAATCTCATTCAGGGATTTACGCCCAAAATTGGGCGTCCGCAGCATTTCCGCCTCGGATTTCTGAATAAGATCACCAATATAAACAATATTATCATTTTTCAGGCAATTTGCCGAGCGAACAGACAGTTCCAGCTCATCCACTTTGCGCAAAAGAACCGGGTTAAAGCCAAGGGTCTGCTCTTCGCTAACCGGGGTCGCCTCAACAGGCTCATCAAAGGTGATGAAAAGCTGCAACTGATCCTGCATAATACGCGCCGCATAGGCCACTGCATCTTCTGGCGTGATGGATCCGTCTGTCTCAATGTTCAAGGTCAGCTTATTATAATCCAGAATCTGACCTTCACGCGTATCTTCCACATTATAGCCAACCCGGCGCACCGGTGAGAAGATGGAGTCAATCGGGATAAATCCAATCGGGGCATCATCCGGGCGATTATCGACCGCAGAGACATAGCCCTTGCCTGTAGAAACGCTGAGCTCCATGCGTAATTCAGACCCTTCATCCAAATGACAGATGACGAGATTTGGATTGAGGATTTTAACGTCGCCTGGGGTTTCGATCTGCCCGGCTTTAACAGGCCCGGCTTTGGAGGCGCGCAGAACCATACGCTTGGGCATATCGGATTCCATCGCAATAGCAACTTGCTTGAGATTAAGCACAATCGCTGTGACATCCTCGCGCACGCCCGTAATGGCTGAAAACTCATGCACGATGCCATCAATCTGCACCCCGGTAATCGCCGCACCCTGAAGCGAGGACAATAATATCCGGCGCAAAGCATTGCCCAACGTCGTTCCAAAGCCACGCTCTAAAGGCTCAATCACCAATTGGGCTTTGCGAGCAGGGTCAACACCCCCCTTAACCACAGGCTGGTTAGGGCGTATCAGTTCTTTCCAATTGCGATCATTGACGCTGAGATCAGTTTCGGCCATCGCCATTCTCCTTCAGGAGCAATAAATTAAAATGTGTTATACCCGGCGACGCTTCGGCGGGCGGCATCCATTATGCGGAACCGGTGTGGTATCACGAATGGAGGTAACCGTCAGACCCGCAGCCTGAAGCGCACGAAGCGCAGATTCGCGTCCAGACCCTGGCCCACGTACATTGACTTCAACCGTTTTCATGCCATGTTCTTGGGCTTTTTTCGCTGCATCTTCTGCCGCGACCTGAGCCGCATAAGGCGTAGACTTGCGTGAACCCTTAAACCCCATGCCGCCGGCAGATTGCCAGGAAATCGTGTTTCCCTGCGCATCTGTAATCGTCACCATAGTATTGTTAAAACTGGCATTCACATGAACAACTCCGGAGGAGATATTTTTACGTTCACTGCGACGAATGCGTTTTGGATCGCGTGCCATATCCTGCTCCTATTTCTTCTTGCCAGCAATGGGCTTAGCCGGACCTTTACGGGTGCGCGCATTGGTATGCGTGCGCTGACCGCGTACAGGCAGGCGGCGTCTGTGACGTAAGCCACGATAGCAGCCCAGATCCATCAGACGTTTGATATTCATAGACACCGAACGGCGCAAATCCCCTTCCACGAGAAAATCGCGGTCAATGGTTTCACGTATCTGAATGATCTCAGCATCGGTCAGATCGGCAACGCGCCGATTGGCCGTAATGCCTACTTCTTCTGTAATTTGCTTGGCTTTGGCTTTGCCAATGCCGTGAATATAGCAAAGTGCGATTTCCACACGTTTATTTGTCGGTATATTGACACCTGCGATACGGGCCAAATTCTTCTCCTAAAACTCAGTCGAGACCGTTAACGTCACAGATCATCTGAAACGCGCCAGTCACTCGTCTTATTTCCAAGATGGGGGTTATAACGGCCTTGTATCTGGCGTCAACACCCATTTGGGTTTAATTCGCAACTTCCTTGCAGGCGGTATCAATTTGGAGGGACACCTCTTCAATACTGCCCATCCCATTGACCTCAACAAGCAGGCCCCGGTCGGCATAAAGCGGCAAGAGCGGCGCTGTATTGGCATTATACTGCTCCAGACGCGAAATGAAGGTCTCTGGATTGTCATCCTTGCGGCCCTCCTCAGCAAATCTCTTGGTAATTCGGCTGATCAGTTTTTCTTCATCCACCTTTAGACGAATGACCAGATCAACGGCTTTACCGCGCTTTTCCAGACAGGCATCCAGGGCCTTTGCCTGACCGACTGTGCGCGGGAACCCGTCAAAAATAAAGCCCGGCGCCTGTGAATGCGTCTCCAATTGCTCATCAATCAGCGCGATCACAATCTCATCCGAGACAAGCGCGCCCTCATCCATAATCTTCGCAACACGCTGGCCCAGTTCAGACCCGGACGAGCGGGCCGCCCGTAACATATCGCCGGTCGAAAGTTGAATAAAACCGTGCTCTTGCGCCAACCGTCTGGATTGTGTCCCTTTGCCCGCAGCGGGTGGGCCAAACAATATCAAATTCACCTTTTACGTCCTCCCAAACGCGACTTTTTGATCATCCCCTCATATTGGTGGGCAATCAGGTGCGACTGGATTTGTGATACTGTATCCATCGTCACCGACACCACAATCAATAGGGACATACCCCCAATATAAAAAGGAATTTCCGGATAATAGACACGCAGAATTTCTGGCAGGAGGCAGATAAAGACCAGATAGATCGCGCCGATCGTGGTCAGCCGTGTCAGCACATAATCAATATAGGCGGCGGTGTTTTTGCCGGGCCGAATACCGGGGATAAAGCCGCCATGCTTGCGCAAATTATCGGCTGTCTCTTCCGGATTGAACGTGATGGAGGTGTAGAAAAAAGTGAAAAAGGCGATCATAATCCCATAGGAAATGATAAAGCCGGGTGAACCTGCACCAAGATTGATCGCAAACCATTGCAGAATCGTCTGCATCATACTGGCCTGCGCATTTGGGTCCAGCGGCACGCCGCCATTGCTAAAGCCAATCGCTGTGGTTGGCAATAATAGGATTGCGGAAGCAAAAATCGGCGGAATAACGCCGGATGTATTGATTTTCAGCGGCAAAAAGGAGTTTTGCCCCTGCATAACCTGATTGCCTTGCTGACGCTTTGGATACTGGATCAGAAGCCGTCTTTGGGAGCGCTCGACAAATACCATGAAAATAACAAGCCCGATCACCATAGCGCCAATCCCGATGACGACAATCTCATTGATGGAGCTGGTATTGGCTCGATCGAGGAGGTTATAGGCAGCGCGGGGCATCTCTGCGACAATACCGGCAAAAATGATCAGGGATATCCCATTCCCAATCCCTCGGGCGGTGACCTGTTCACCAATCCACATCAAAAACACGGTCCCACCTGTCAGCGTGACCACACCTGTCAAGATAAAGAACAGGTCGGGGATACCATCAAGGGCAACAGCGCGCAGACCAATCACAATGCCAAAGGACTGAATGACGGCAAAACCAACCGTCAAATAGCGCGTATATTGATTAATCTGCTGGCGACCGACCTCGCCTTCCTTTTTCAACGCCGATAAGGTGGGCGAGGCAGATGTCATCATCTGGATGATAATGGACGCCGTAATATAGGGCATCACATTCAGTGCAAAAATGCTCATCCGCTCAATGGCACCGCCAGAAAACATATTGGCATTGCCAAATATGCCTCCGCCACTGCCGCCCAGCGAATTGAACAGAATCCGAAACTGTTCTGGATCAATCCCGGGAACCGGGATAAACGTGCCCAAGCGATAGACTAAAAGAATGCCAAGCGTGAACAAAATGCGCTTTTGCAGCTCTTTTGCTCGTGAGAAGGTTGAGAAATTAACATTCCTCGCCATCTGTTCCGCAGCTGAAGCCAAGTGAAAATCCTCCTGAAGCAAGCGGGTCTAATAGGCCTGAAGACCTATATAGGACACCCCTTAAAGGGCCAATGTGGCGGCCAAACAGATTTTGTAAAGAGGTAAAACCAAATAGAGCGGTAAGTTATGTGTCCGGCTCAGCTTTTGTACCCGTTATAGTAACCTGTCCACCCGCTTTTTCGACCGCCGAAATCGCCGCTTTTGAGGCACCGGTGACCGTGATGCTTAACCCTGCTGGCGCTTCTCCTTTGGCTAGTAGCCGGATACCATCCTTGACGCGGCGCACAATGCCCGCATCAACAAGAGCGCTTTCCGTAATGCCTTCAGCCTGTATCTGACCCGCCTCTATCGCTTTTGCAAGCTTGTCAAGATTTAGCCAGGCATAGGTTTTCGCATTCGGCTTGGTAAAGCCCCGTTTGGGCAAGCGCATATAGAGAGGCATTTGACCGCCTTCAAATCCATTCAGGGCAACGCCTGAGCGGGATTTCTGTCCCTTAACGCCGCGCCCACCGGTTTTACCCGTGCCAGAGCCGACACCGCGGCCAACACGCTTGCGGGCAGATACGGAGCCGTCTGCGGGAGATAATTCATTTAGTTTCATATTCTTTTCCCAAATCCTTTGCGTGAACGGCGCGGTTTACGCGCTCTCTTCGACAATCTCAATCATATGTGAGACTTTTCTGATCATACCCCGTATGGAGGGTGTATCTTCCAAAGTCCGCACACGTCCAATTTTATTCAGGCCCAGACCAACCAGGGTCTGCCTTTGACTGGCCTCACGGCGAATAGGGCTTCTTGTTTGACGTATTGTCACTGTCTTCTGGTTCATGAAATTCTCCTGTCCACCTTATCTTAGACTATGCCGTTTCAGCCATACCAGCTTCGGAGGCTCCATCATTACGACGGCGGACAACATCCTGCACTTTCAAGCCACGCTTGGAGGCAACAGCCCGGGGATTGGCCTGCTGGGTCAGCGCAGAAAATGTCGCACGGACCATATTATAAGGATTGGAAGATCCTATTGATTTACCAACCACATCCTGAATTCCGATCACTTCCATAACGGCACGCATCGGTCCACCGGCAATCACGCCGGTTCCAGGAGGGGCCGCGCGTAAAACGACTTTACCAGCCCCCCAGCGCCCGCTGGCATCATGATGCAAGGTACGCCCTTCACGCAAGGAAACGCGCACCAGGCTACGCTTGGCTTCTTCAGTGGCTTTGCGAATGGCTTCGGGAACTTCCCGCGCCTTGCCTTTGCCAAATCCGGCCCGGCCTTTGCCGTCGCCGACAACAACGAGGGCTGCAAACCCGAAATTCTTACCGCCCTTAACCGTCTTGGCAACGCGGTTAATCCCGACAAGCTTATCTGTAAACTCAGACTGTTCTTCATCGCGGCGATTATCACGGCCCCGGCCACGACCGCGCCCGCCTTCTGATCCGCCTCTTCCTCTTTGCTCAGCCATAAAAGCCCCCTAAAACTTTAATCCGTTTGCGCGCGCTGCTTCAGCTAAAGCTTTCACCCGACCATGAAAAATAAATCGACCACGATCAAATACGACCGTCTCAACACCTGCCGCCTTGGCACGTTCTGCCACAATTTCACCAATTCGAGTGGCTGCCTCTGTATCGGCGCCATTGGGCATTTTACCCCTGAAATCCGCTTCAAGCGTAGAGGCTGCCGCCAAGGTCACACCCGCGACGTCATCAATGATTTGCGCCGAGATATTCTTATTCGAGCGCGTCACGCAAAGCCGCGGACGACCATTTGCCAGCTTTTTCAAGCGAAGACGGTTTCGTCTCGCCCGGCGCAGTATTTTGTCTCTCGATATAGCCATGACTTATTTCTTCTTGCCTTCTTTACGGCGCACAAATTCGCCCTTATAGCGCACGCCCTTGCCTTTATACGGCTCCGGTGGACGATATCTTCTGATCTCAGCGGCTACTTGTCCAACAACCTGCTTATCACTGCCTTCAATGATAATCTCTGTCGCTTTTGGTACTGTAACCGTAATACCTTCCGGCACTGTGTGGATGACATCATGGGAAAAGCCAAGAGCAAGCTTCACATTGCTGCCCAGCATTTGCGCCCGATATCCAACGCCCACCAGTTCCAAAACCTTCTTGAAGCCCGTTGAGACGCCCTCAACCATATTCGAAACCTGTGCGCGCGAGGTGCCCCATTGCGTGCGTGTGTCTCTATCCAGAGCTTCTGCATAGGTTATTTTCTTGCGCCCTTTGGCATTATTTGCCTCCAAGCGTTCAGTTGCCGCCTCATCAAGATCCGCACGCGGCCAGATGACCAAAGCACCGCCCTCAAGACGGGCCGCGACCAGATCAGAGACCTTCATCGAGGCTGACCCTTTTACGCCTTTGGCTTCAATTATTTGGCCAGAGATATTCACACTGGTTCCATCAGGAATAGAGATGGGAAGTTTGCCGATGCGTGACATAGTTAAACTCCTTCTTAAAAGACCCGGCAGATAATTTCGCCGCCAACATTTTCTGTGCGCGCAACATTATCCGACATAACGCCTTTAGAGGTCGACAAAATTGAAATACCAAGACCATTTCGCACAAGCGGGATATCATTCACAGAAGAATAAACCCGACGTCCCGGCTTGGAGACGCGTTTGATCTCCTGAATAACCGGACTGCCATCATAGTATTTCAGCTCAATTTCCAAATTGCTACGGCCGTCTTTTTCAACTTCCGCAAATCCCCGAATATAGCCCTCTTCTTGGAGAACGTTCAAAACCCGGACACGCATTTTAGACGCCGGCGAGATTACACGTGTCTGGCCGCGCATTTGCGCGTTCCGGATACGTGTGAGCATATCGCCGACAGGATCAGATATATTCATTGCCTATCCTTCCTACCAACTGGACTTTACAAGACCCGGCACCTTGCCGAGGGACCCGAGCTCGCGCAAAGCAATACGGGACATACGCATTTTGCGATAATAACCGCGCGGACGCCCAGAAATCTCACACCGATTGCGCACACGATTGGCCGCTGAATTGCGCGGGAGTTCCGCCAATTTCAAACGCGCCTTGAAACGCTCTTCCAAAGTCAGTTCTTCATTCATTGCAATCGCTTTCAGCGCGGCGCGCTTGGCCGCAAATTTTACAACCAGTTTCTTGCGACGCTCATTTTTCTCAACTGCGCTTTTCTTCGCCATATCTCTTTCCTATGCCTCGCTTAATTCCGGAACGGGAAACCGCACTCACTTAAAAGTGCTTTAGCTTCATCATCTGTTTTGGCAGTGGTGCAGACAATAATATCCATACCGCGCATACTTTCGACCTGATCATAATTAATCTCAGGAAATACAATATGCTCTTTAATACCCATGGCGAAATTACCCGCGCCATCAAAACTTTTCGCATTCAGGCCCCGAAAATCCTTGACCCGTGGCAACGCAATGGTTGTCAGACGATCGAGGAATTCAAACATGCGATCCCGGCGCAAGGTTACTTTCGCGCCAATCGTCATACCTTCGCGTAATTTAAAGCCCGCAATCGATTTGCGCGCCTTGGTCGCAACCGGCTTTTGCCCGGCAATCAGCTCCAGCTCGGCCAAAGCGGCCTTGATCTTCTTGCTGTCAGCAACCGCTTCACCCACGCCCATGTTAATGACAACTTTTTCCAGTTTTGGAATTTGCATGTCATTGCTGTAATCAAACTTGTCTTTCAAGCTCGTCCGAATGGCGTCGCGATAGCGCACCTTTAGCCGTGGCTCATATGTCTGTGTGTCAGCCATCGATAGATTCTCCAGAACGTTTGGCATAGCGGGTCTTGTGCCCATATTCATCAATTTTGAAGCCAATCCGTGTTGCCTTGCCATCACCCGGATCAATATGCGCAACATTTGACATATGGATGGACGCTTCGCGCGTTTGAATGCCGCCTTGGGGATCAGCCTGACTTGGCTTTGTGTGACGCTTAATAATATTCACACCTTGGACAAGTACGCGGTCCTTATCCCGGAACACACCCAAAACTTGTCCTGTTTTACCAATATCGCGCCCCGCCACAATAATCACGCGATCGCCTTTTTTTATTCTTGCCGCCATGACTATAACACCTCCGGAGCCAGAGAAATAATCTTCATATGATTTTTGGCGCGCAGCTCACGTGGCACAGGCCCAAAAATACGAGTTCCAATCGGCTCATTATTCGTATTGATCAGAACCGCAGAATTGCTGTCAAAACGAATGGCAGACCCATCAGCACGCTTGATGTCCTTAGCCACACGTACAACCACAGCCCGGCGCACATCGCCTTTTTTCACGCGACCAGTTGGAATAGCTTCCTTGATGGAGACAACGATAATGTCACCAACAGAAGCAT
>JARFRJ010000417.1 GCA_029287305.1 Hyphomonas sp.
TGCGCGATCTGTTTATTATGTGGCTGCGGGCAAAACGCCCCGATGTGCGCCTGAAGGCGAGCGCCTTGGCCAAGATGAAGACCGCCCTGATTTTTATCAGCATCGGCATATGCCTGTTCGGCTTTATGGGGGTTCAGGGGAGTATTGCACAGGCTGAGGAGCCCGGCTTGATGATGGTGCTCTTGCGCATCGGCCTGTCTTTGTTCATCTTTTCCTGCATGCTCTCGCTCGGCACGGCTTGGCAATATCTCCGTGCTGTGCAGAAAAAGGATGCCGCTTATTGAGATTACAGCCGCACATATCGGCGATCATGATGACAGGGCGCGTTCAGAGCCTTTTCCATCCAAATTTGCTGAATTCTTCATCTTTGACTTCACATAAGGCTGCAGATTCAGTAAGCGTGTAAATCTGATCGCTTTGATACTCAAAAAGCATCTCATATATGACTGTGAGATTAACAGGAAGAGGATTACATTACATGGCTGCCCTTATCGCAATCGGTGTTACAGTTGCTGTGTTTGGAATTTTAAACTGGATTGACTTCAAACGTCTGGATTAAGGCGATAAGAGGGCGGCGTGCATACCCATCCGCATAAAGCGGCTCTTGTCACCGGGGCCGGAACTCGTCTTGGACGGGCTATGGCCGAACATCTGGGCCAGCAAGGCTGGGCGGTTGCCGTTCATTATGCCCGCTCAGAGCGCGGCGCATCCGAGACGGTTGCCACGATACAGGGGTCTGGCGGGACGGCGATTAGCCTTAAAGCAGACCTACACCAGGATAGCGAAACACAAACGCTTATAAGCCGCGCCGCCAAGGCATTGGGGCACCCTATTACCTTATTGGTCAATTCCGCCTCCTTGTTTATTGAGGATGATGCGCGCGGCCATATGCGAAAAGAGTGGGACGCCCATATGCAGGTAAACCTGCGTGCGCCGATCCTGCTCTCACAAAGTCTTGCCAATGCTTTGCCAGACAAGACAAAAGCGCTCATCATTAATCTGATTGATCAACGCGTCTGGAAGCTGAACCCGCAATTTTTCACTTATACTCTCTCCAAATCTGCGCTGTGGAGCGCAACGCGGACGCTGGCGCAGGCGCTGTCGCCTTATATTCGCGTCAATGCCATTGGGCCGGGGCCAACACTGAAAAGTATTCATCAAAGTCAGGAAGAGTTTGATGCGGAGCAGGCGGCAACCCTGACCGGGGAAGGGTCCAGTCCGCAGGAGATTATCGCCGCGCTTGACTACCTTATTGTAGCCAGCAGTGTGACGGGCCAGATGATCGCCTCTGATGGTGGCCAGCATCTCTTATGGCAAACGCCTGATATTGTTCTTTAAAGTTCAATGGATTTTTCTTCTGACACATCTGCGCCGGCCCATCCAAATGTGATTGAAGCGCTCAAAGCTGTCAATCAAGGCAATGCGGCAAGCTATGGGGCCGATAGCGTGACCCAAAGATTGCACGGGCAATTGGCAGACCTGTTTGAAACCAAGGATTTTGACTTTTGGCTGTGCGCGTCGGGCACGGCGGCGAATGCCTTAGCTCTATCTCTTCTCTGCCCGCCTATTGGCGGCGTGTTGTGCCATAAATATGCCCATATCGCCGAGGATGAGCGCGGCGCACCGGAGTTTTTCACAGGCGGCGGCAAGCTTATACTTTTGTCAGGCGCCCATGGCCGCATAGAAGCGGCTGAGCTGAGTGCAGCGCTTTCTCATATGGACCCCGGCTTTGTACACGCCACGCCGCCAAGCGTGCTGTCTTTGACCAATCTGACCGAAAGTGGCACAGCCTATTCCCCCGATCAGATCGCAGACTATGCGCAGATTGCGCGCAAGGCCGGGCTCACAGTCCATATGGATGGCGCGCGCCTGGGCAATGTGCTGATCTCTACGGGCGCATCCCCGGCAAGGATGAGCTGGCAGGCCGGCATTGATATCCTTACCCTAGGGTTGACCAAGTGCGGGGCGATCGGGGCAGAGATCATTATGCTTTTTGGACGTCGGCGCGCCCAATTTGCAGAGCTGAAAGCCCGCGCCAAACGGGCCGGACATATGCCACCGAAAATGCGCTATCTGGCAGCGCAGGCAGAAGCTCTCTTGCAAGATAATCTCTGGTTGGATTTATCCAGCCATGCCAATCAGAGGGCTAAAAAATTTACCGAAATTATTTTGGGCATATCCGGAGCCCGGCTTGCGCATCCGGTGGAGGGCAATGAAGTCTTTGTCAATTTGTCCGAAGACCTTGTGCAAAAGCTAAACCAAAGCGGGGCCAAATTCTATCCTTGGCCAGATGGCAGCTATCGCTTTGTCTGTCACTGGACAACCCCTCAAGCAGATATCGACCAGATCGGCGATATCCTGAAAGCGTGAAGGGCGGCGGCGACAGGATAGGGAATTTTGCTGCAAATACTGATGCGGCTCAACTCTGCATGACGGCTTACAATGTACCCGCATATGCGTGCGCAATTTTGTAATCTACCCTGTCAGACTTGACATATGCTATGTGATGGTCAACGCCCCATAGGGATAAGGATTGGGAGTTTTCAGGAGCGATGATATGACAAAGATGCGCATAGAGACAGACAGTTTCGGGCCTTTAGAGGTGCCGGATGACACATATTATGGGGCGCAAACCGCGCGGTCCTTGATCAATTTCCCTATTGGGGAAGAGGTCATGCCGAAAGCCTTGATCCGGGCACTGGGCATTATCAAACGTTCTGCAGCGATCGCCAATCATAGCCTCGATGATCTGGAAACAGATATTAAGGACGCCATTGTCAGCGCGGCAAGTGAAGTGGCCACGCACAAACTAGATACGCATTTCCCTCTGTCGGTCTGGCAAACCGGGTCGGGCACGCAAAGCAATATGAATGCTAATGAGGTGATCTCCAATCGGGCGATTGAGATTATGGGCGGCGAAATTGGCAGTAAAAGCCCGGTCCACCCTAATGATCATTGTAATCGCGCCCAAAGCTCCAATGATACTTTCCCGACCGCTATGCATATTGCCGCCGCCGAGGAGATTTATCATCGCCTCCTGCCCGCTATGGAGAAATTAAAGTCGGCCCTTCAGGACAAGGCCGATGCGTTTCAGGATATCGTCAAAATCGGACGCACTCATACCCAGGACGCAACGCCGCTGACACTGGGACAGGAGTTTTCTGGCTATGTCGCGCAAATCGAACTTGGCCAGAAACGCGTCCGCGAAGGTCTTGCTTATCTTTGGCCACTTGCCCAAGGGGGCACAGCGGTTGGCACAGGGTTGAACACCAAGCCCGGCTTTGCGACCCGGTTTGCTGAGGAAGTTGCCGCCTATACCGGGCTGGCCTTTATCACTGCGCCGAACAAGTTTGAGGCCCTGGCGGCCCATGATGCCTATGTTTCGGCCCATGGGGCGCTGAATACGCTGGCGGCTTCCCTGTTTAAAATCGCCAATGATATTCGTTTTCTGGCATCCGGTCCGCGGTCCGGTCTTGGCGAATTGGCTCTACCGGAAAATGAACCGGGCTCGTCGATCATGCCCGGTAAGGTCAATCCAACCCAGTGCGAGGCGCTGACGATGGTCTGTACGCAAGTCATGGGCAATCATATGACTATGACAGTGGCTGGCTCGCAAGGGCATTTTGAGTTGAATGTCTATAAGCCGGTTATGGCTTATAATATGCTGCAATCCATTCAATTGCTGAGCGATAGTATGGTAAGCTTTACCGATAAATGCGTCACAGGTATTGAAGCGCGCGAGGACAATATTGCTGAACTTGTCGGGCGGTCGCTCATGCTGGTTACGGCTCTCGCGCCGCATATTGGCTATGACAAAGCCACTGAGATCGCCAAAAAAGCGCACAAATCTGGCTCGACCCTGAAAGCGGCGGCGCTGGCGCTTGGATATGTCAGTGCCGAGGATTATGATGCAATCGTACGCCCCGAAGATATGCTGGGCCCAAAGGCATGAAATCAGCTATGACGGATCGGACAAAAACCCTCTAATCTATTGAAAGTAATGCGATAATGGCACATCCAAAACCAGCAAAACGCTCTGGATACGGTCTTTATGTGCTGTTCTTTTTGGTTTTTCTGGCAATTATGGCCTATGCCGCTTATTGGCTCTTTGCGCGCGCTGAGATCAATAATGGCCTGCAAAACTGGATTGAAGATCAACGCCGGGCTGGATATTCCGTTGAGTATCAGGATTTGAGACTGGACGGTTTTCCCTATCGCTTTTCTCTGGAAGTAGATGCGCCGCGCTATGCAGACCCGCAAACCGGCTCTGAATGGCAGGGTGAAATCTTGCAAATAGTCGCTCAAAGCTGGGCTCCTTTTCATGCGATCATTCGCTCTGAGGGGCGTCATGAGATCGTTCTGCCAGACGGCAAGCGGATACGGGCGAGGCTAGGTCCAAAATCAGCCGCCAGTGTGAAATGGAATACAAGCTCTGTCACGGATATTGGTATCAGTCTGGACAGTACCGAACTGACCTATGCGGATGCGGGCCTCCATTTGGAGGCGTTGAACGCGCATACGGCCCCGGTAAAAGGCGTGCCGTCGCGCCAGCGAATTGCGATAGATTGGCAGAGCCTTGATCTGGAAGCCGCGCAAACTCTTCTGGCGCCTTTTGCCCAAGGTTTGGAAATTTTCGGGTCTGAGATTGGGCCTGTACAATTACGTCTGGAAAGCCCCGTCCTGAGCTTGACGGGTGCCTCTGATACACGCCGGCGCCCAAACGACAGGACCGAAATTGCTCAATTCCTGTTTAATTGGGGGCCGCTGAAACTTGGCCTGAAGGGCGAGTACACCATTGATGCACGGGGCCAATTGGAGGGCACGTTAAAGCTTCGACTGGAGGATACAGACAGGTTGAAAGCCGTTTTGATAGAGGCCGGGCTTGTCACCGAGGAACAGGCTGTGGCCCTAGACCTGATTGCTGCAAGCTCACGCAATGGCGGCTTTCTGACCGTCGCGATTGACGATAACAGGTTGAAATTTCTGGGACAGACCCTTGGCGTTATACCCGACGAGGTGGTTGAGTTTTTGAAACAGATTTAAATTGATGCAGACGCCTTCCCAAGCCTTTTTGCAAACCGCCTGCGATGAGCTGGCCCGAAGAGATACGGCGCTCAGCGCCGCTTATCGCGACACAGGGCTGCCAGACTGGCGGCGCGCGCCGGCGTGTTATGAAACTTTGGCCCGTCTGATCGTCTCACAGCAAATTTCAACCCATGCCGCGGCCAGTATATGGAGGCGGATCACCGCACATTTCACCGCGATCACACCAGATCATATATTGGACACTGAAGAGGCAATTTTGCAAAGTCTAGGCCTCTCGCGTCCAAAAATTGCGCATTTGAAATCCATTGCGCAAGCCCTCCATGCGGGAGATTTGAATTTATCAAAGCTGGCCTTGCTTTCCTCCGAGGCCGCCCGCGCTGAACTGCAAAAAGTGAAAGGTATCGGCCCTTGGACGGCGGAACTCTATGTTCTCTATGTTGAGGCAGATATGGATGCCTGGCCCGTGACGGATTTGGGTCTTCTGGAGGCCTATCGCCAATTATCCGGGGCTGAAACCCGCCTAGATCGTAAAGCTTTTACCGCTTGTGCAGAAGCCTGGCGGCCTTGGCGCGGGGTGGCGGCGCATTTGCTTTGGGCCTGGCTGAACGCGCAAAGAGCCAAAAAAGAGACCCCAGCCCCCTCGCCGACGTGATATGATTGTCATACTTTATACGTATAGAGTAGGTATAAGAGTGATTCGTCGATAAGGAGTTTGGCTTTCAGACAGTTTGAAAACATGAGTTTTACACCCCTCTTAAATGAGGCGCGGCATGGATAGTATTCGCCCGATTACAGAAAAAGCGGCTCCTGCGCTTGTGTTAAATGCTGATTTTCGCCCTTTAAGCTATTATCCTTTATCCCTTTGGGGATGGCAGGATGTCGTCAAAGCCGTCTTTCTGGATCGCGTCGAAGTGATTGCCGAATATGACTATAAAGTCCGTTCACAGAGTTTCGAAATGCGCTTGCCAAGCGTGATCGCTCTCAGAGAGTTTATTCAGCAAAATCGCGCCCCGGCTTTTACCCGGTTTAATGTCTTCCTGCGCGATGGGTTTCAATGTGTCTATTGCGGCGCGGGGGAGGATAATTTGACCTTTGATCATGTGATCCCGCGCTCAAAAGGTGGGCGTACGAGCTGGGCCAATATTGTTGCCGCCTGCGCCCCTTGCAATCTGCGCAAGGGCGGGCGTACACCGAAAGAAGCGGGCATGTTTCCAAGCCGTAAACCCGCCGAACCCAGCCATTATCAATTACAGGATATCGGGCGGAAATTCCCACCCCATCATCTGCACAAAACCTGGCTTGATTATCTCTATTGGGATGTCGAGCTGGAAAGCTGACCCTGTCATTCCAGATAGATCCGCTATAGATTGAGCTCAAAAATATACACATTTCAGGCCTGACGGTCCTTATAACAGGCCGCCCTTGCACCTAACTCTAATATTGACATCTAACACATAAAAGGCACAGTTCGCATATGCAAAATCGTATTCTCCCTCTGGAAGGGGTTCGCAATTTCAGGGATTTTGGCGGCTATGTCTCGCGCCATGGTGGCACGGTGAAAGCCGGGCATCTGTATCGTTCTGGTCATCATGCCGAGGCGACCGAGGCGGATATTACCAAACTCCACCAACTCAATATCGCGCTGCAAGCGGATTTACGCCGCCCCGATGAGCGCGAGCGTATGGTCGGTAAATGGACAGGTGAAGCGGTCATCACTCATGAGGGGGGACGCGAAAGCGAAGCCCCGCATCAGCGCTTTTTAAAACAGATGGAAGCCAGCCCTGAAATTGCCGATCAATGGATGAATGAGTATTATATCCATGCGCCGTTTAAGCCGCACCATACCGCCATGTTTAAAGACTGGTTTCAGGGTCTGGCTATCATAGACGGTGCAGGGCTTGTCAATTGCGCCGCCGGCAAAGATAGAACCGGCATTTTATGTGCGCTTACGCATCATGTTTTGGGGGTTAATGAGAGCGATATATTTGCTGATTATGAGCTGACCAATATCGCCGCAAATGTTGATGAGCGGTTGGAAGGTGCGCGAGATTATTTCAATAACCGGCTCGGCAAAAACTATGAGGCCGATGTATATCGTCCCTTTATGGGGGTGAACCGGCGTTATCTGGAAACCGCTTTGAGCAGTATAAAAGATCAATGCGGCTCGGTAGAGACATATCTAACCGATCATCTGGGGGTAGATGAGGCTTTGCAGTCCCAAATTGTGGGCAGGTTGGTCGGTGACTGAGGCCGTATGGAGGGTCATAATTTTTAGGCCAGACTGGCAGACAATACGATTTTGGCCCTATTCAGGCCGGGTTCATCCAAAACCTAATCCCCTCAAGCCTTTGTAATCGCTGAATTTTGTTTCTCAAACAGTTCATAGCACCCTTTCTCCGCTAGGCGCAACAGCTCATCAAGTTCAGGCCGTGTCATCGGGCGTTCCTCGCCCGTCCCTTGGACTTCAATAAAACCGCCATCAGAGCTCATCACAACATTCATATCCCCCTCGCCGCCGGAATCTTCTGCATAATCAAGGTCAAGCACAGGTGTGTCCTTGTAAAGGCCCACCGAGATCGCCGCCGCCTGTTTCCGGATCGGATCAGCACTAATCACGCCTTCTCTTTTCAGATAGCGGCAAGCGATCGCCAGCGCGATAAAGCCGCCCGTAATCGCCGCTGTGCGTGTGCCGCCATCGGCTTGCAGGACATCGCAATCAATTGTGATCTGATTTTCGCCAAGCGCTTTTAAATCCACAACAGAGCGCAGCGACCGACCAATCAGGCGTTGTATCTCTTGGGTGCGCCCGGACGGCTTGCCGAGTGAGGCTTCACGCCGGTTCCGGCTATGCGTCGCGCGCGGCAGCATGCCATATTCCCCGGTCACCCAGCCTTTCTGGGTTCCGCGCATCCAGCCGGGGACTTTATCACTCCAACTGGCTGTGCACAGCACATGCGTATGCCCGAATTTCGCAAGACACGAGCCCTCGGCATAGCGTGTGACGCCGGTTTCAAACTGAATATTCCTTAAACTGTCTATGGCGCGGCCTGAAGGACGATGAAATACGGTCATTTTACTCTCCTGATGAGATGAATAGGGCTGATCTGATGTCGCTGACAAAGCGCGTTTTCAAGGCTTTGTCTACGACCTATTTAGCTCAGACACGCTCTAATCTGTCCCTGCACCTGCTGAGTGTGTTTTAGAAGCCAGATGATTTACACGCGGCAAACGCGATGGGTCCAAAGTCTGGCCTGCTCAAAATTGCCGCAGGACATTTTGTCGGATATGAAAATCCTCCGACATAAATAATATCTATGCTTAGGTAGACATAATTTATACCAAGGGGGTTCTCATGGAATTTGACGCGCTTTTGCTTTCGCGTATTCAATTTGGCTTTGTGATCGCTTTCCACATTCTCTTTCCGGCTTTTACTATAGGATTGGCGGCGTTTTTGGCGGTTTGCGAGGGCCTTTGGCTGCGCACCAAAAAGGACGTCTATAAGCGATTATATTTACACTGGGTGAAGATATTTGCGCTCGCCTTTGCGATGGGTGTCGTCTCTGGCGTTGTGATGTCTTACCAATTTGGGACGAATTGGTCTGTTTTCTCTGAGAAAACAGGCTCGGTCATGGGGCCATTGCTCGGCTATGAAGTGTTGACGGCGTTCTTTCTGGAGGCAACCTTTCTTGGCGTCATGCTGTTTGGCTGGAATAAGGTTGGCCGTAAGCTTCACTTCTTCGCCACATGCGCGGTAGCGGTTGGCACCTCTGTTTCAGCCTTCTGGATTCTCTCAGCCAATAGCTGGATGCAGACCCCGGCGGGCTTTGCGATTGACCCGGTCACAGGGAATTTCTATGCCACAGACTGGCTGGCGGTGATTTTCAATCCGAGTTTTCCAAGCCGCCTTGTGCATATGCTCCTAGCCGCTTATGTCACCACGGCGGCGGTGGTTCTAGCGGCGGGGGCTTGGCAAACCCTGTTCAAGACGTCGACCGAACCAACGCGTATGCAAATGCGCATGGCCGCCCTGACACTGGCCGTTTTGATGCCGGTTCAGATTTGGGCGGGGCACTGGTCTGGCGAGGTCGCGCATCATTATCAGCCCGCCAAAATTGCCGCCATGGAAGGCTGGTGCGAGACCCGGGAGGTTCAGCCGACCATCCTGATCGCTTGGCCCGCCAATACCGAATGTGGTCTTGAAGGGATCGGTATTCCCGGGACCAGTTCGGTCTTATTCTCAACGGATGAGCCGTTAAAGGGCTTGGATGCCTTTGCAGCGAGTGAAACCCCGCCTGTCTGGCCGGTCTTTTGGAGTTTTCGGATTATGGTCGGCGCAGGCCTCATTATGCTCTTGCTTGGCTTTTGGGGGCTGTTTTTATGGGCGCGGGGTCGGATCGATAAGCCGGGGCTTTTCCATTGGATTGCGGTGCCGAGCGGCTCGCTCGGCTTTATTGCTGTAATCACGGGCTGGATGGTCGCTGAAATTGGCCGCCAGCCTTACACGGTCTATGGCGTTTTGCGCACCGCCGACAGCCTGTCTCCGGTGACTGCCGGTCAGGTTGCAACCTCTCTCCTCGTCTTTATGGTGGTCTATGCCATCATCTTTACCGCAGGGTCTATCTATATGGCGCGGATTGCGACACGCGGCTTTGCCGATGATGGATTTGAGCCCCTAGACCGCGCGCCTGGAACGCCGCTTGGCGTCGTGCGCGAACCCGCAATGATCCCCCCCGTGCCAGAAGGAGCCAGCCATGTTTGATTTTATTGATCTACCCCTGCTCTGGGCCATTCTTATTGCTGTTGGTGTGCTTATGTACGTCCTGCTGGATGGGTTCGATCTTGGCGTTGGCATTCTGACATCCCGGGCAAGCAGCGAAGATGAGCGCAATATGATGACGGCGACGATTGAGCCGGTCTGGGACGGGAATGAAACCTGGTTGATTATTGGCGGCGGCGGCCTCTTCGCAGCCTTCCCGAAAGCCTATGCCATACTCATGCCCGCCTTTTATCTGCCCCTTTTGATCATGCTGGCCGCGCTGATCTTCAGAGGTGTGGCGTTTGAATTTCGTCATAAAGCGGTTCGACCTGCGACCAAAACCTTCTGGAACAGTGCCTTTTGGAGCGGCTCACTTATCGCCGCTTTCTCGCAGGGCATCATGCTGGGGGCCCTGATCCAGGGCGTGAATGTCGTCGATGGAGCTTGGGGAGGGGGGTCCTTCAACTGGCTCACCCCGTTCAGCCTTCTGACAGGCTTTGCGGTCACTATTGGCTATATTCTGCTTGGTGCGTGCTGGCTGATCCTGAAAACTGAAAATGGGCTGCAGGAAAGAGCTTTGAAATGGGCCAAGCTCTCCCTTTTGGCTGTGTCCATCTGTTTTGCGCTGGTCAGTCTCGCGACGCTTTTATCCAATCCGCAAATTGTTGCGCGCTGGGGTATGACCTTAGGCGAGCTGAATTTTGGGCGTATGGCTTTGCTGGCACCTGTGCCTTTGTTGGGCCTCTTATTGTGCGGTCTGCTGTGGCGCGATATCAGCCGATTAAGCGCGGATAAAGAGGCTGCGCCGCATTGGCGGGGTTTTCTTTATACAGCGGGCATTTTCCTGACGGGCTATCTGGGGCTCGGCATCTCGCTTCTGCCCTATATCGTCCCTTTCGAAGTGACGATTTGGGAAGCAGCGGCGCGCGATAATGCGCTGGCCTTCATGGCGGTGGGCGCGGTGATCATGCTGCCAATTATTCTGGCTTATACCGCCTATGTATATTCCCTGTTTTGGGGGAAGGTGAAGCCCGGCGATGGCTATCATGCCTAGAGATTGGTTGCAGCCCACTGGCCCGGATGATGAAGGAGACGAGCCGCCTGTTCATATGCGCTGGCTCTGGTTTATCGGTATCAGTATTGCCAGTGCGCTGGTGGTGATCACGCTGGCCTATATCCTGCGCGGCTTTCTGTTCCTGTAAAGCGCCTATTTTTTTGGAGCGGATACGAGCAAAATGAACCGTTTGTGTGGCACGAATGGCGCAAACCGGCGCATTTAGGTTCACTCCATCCTAAAGGCGTTAAACGTCTTTTGAAGCTTGGCGGGCCGCGCTGAATGTATGTGCCGCGGCGATAAAGCTTGAAAGAGCGAGGGCAAAAGACAACAGCGCATTATAGCCCGCCATGGACACACCAAAAAGACGCCAAGGGGCCTCATCACAGGCAATGACTGTTTTGGGCGTATCGAGACTGGCCAATAAATCAATATCCTCAAAATTAGACAGGCCAGTTGCCGAACATCCACTTGGCCCTTGCCAGAATTTCCACTCAACGCCTGCATGATAGGCGGCCACCACCAAGCTCGTGGTAAAGACCAAGGCCAGCATGATATTTAACGCAACCAGAAATCGGTCAGAGGGTTTATGCTGCCACAAAGCCAGCCCAACCACGCCCATCATAATGGCTGACCAGTAAATATCCCTTTGGCGCAAGCAGAGTGAGCAAGGGGGCAGATCGCCCAGAATTTCAAAGGCATGTGCCCCCGCCAGTATAATAAGCGATGACAGGATAAGGACAATGGGCCAGGAAGGACCGGAAAGGGCGCGCGTTAAAACAGACATGTTGAATTATCTCAAAGCCTAGCAGAGATCACAATGCGACGATTAAGCCGGCTCGCCTGTTTTATAAAACACCCGCCTGTTTCCGGGTCTGATATCCGCCTCGTTTCAGTTTGGCGTCACATCACCATAGACGATAAAATGCGGATTATCATAGCCCCGCTCTGTTTTTCCATAATATAGAGGGGCGCCATCGGCCTGCAAGACCCGTCCGCCTGCCGCTTCAACGACCGCTTGACCGGCAGCGGTGTCCCACTCCATTGTCCGCCCCATGCGTGGATAGAGGTCCGCCTCTCCTGCGGCGATGAGACAGAATTTCAATGAGGACCCGGCTGAAATAATCTCTGTAACCGGATATTTTTTCAAGAAGATATCTGTTTCATGCGTCCGGTGCGATTTGGAGGCAATTGCTGTTATCCCATCTGCCACACCGCGAATGCGAAGGACGCTGCGGTCTGTATTCGGTAAAAGCTGGTGATCGGGTGTTGTCTCGGCTTGCCAGGCGGAGTGGGTATTTTCAGCCACAAATAGACGATTGAGCGCAGGGGCATAGACAACCCCCATAATAGGGCGGCCATGTTCAATCAGCGCAATATTAACGGTAAACTCATCGCGCTTATTAATAAATTCCTTCGTTCCGTCCAAGGGATCGACCAAAAGAAACCGCGTGCCGATTTGCGGGATGTTGCCTGCCGAAACAGCCTCCTCGGCCAATACCGGAATATCCGGGCAAAGCTCCGCCAAGCGTTCCAGAATATAGTGCTCTGCTGTCTCATCGGCCAACGTCACAGGCGAGGTATCGGACTTATGGGCCACGTCAAAATCAGAGGCGTAAATCTGCATGATCAGGTGGCCAGCATGTAGGGCGATATCGACTAAATTCTCACTGGTTAAAGACATAAGACCTCATTTGATGATTGGATATGAATTGGCTTCGACACGCTCTAGCTAGCTTTGCGTACCGCGTCGGCCACTTTCTCGACCGCATCGCGCATCAGAGCGGGGTCTTCAGCTTCGGCCATGACGCGGATCAAGGGCTCTGTGCCTGATTTTCGAATGACGAGGCGCCCTTTCTTGCCCAAATCCTGTTTTGTGCGCTCAATTACCGATTTAACCGTTTCATTCTGCAAAGGGTCTTTATGGCGATAGCGTATATTGATCAGCTTTTGCGGAACCGGGACAAATGCATGCGCCAGATCAGACAAGGGTTTGTCCTGCTCGACCATAATGGCGAGGATCTGCAGCGCGGCAATCAACCCGTCCCCAGTTGTTGAGAAATCAGAAAAAATAATATGCCCCGATTGCTCACCGCCTAAATTCAAGCCATCGGCCCGCATTTTCTCAACCACATAACGATCCCCGACCTTCGTGCGATGCAAGGTAAGGCCAAGGCTCTCAACATAACGCTCCAGCCCCAGATTGGACATAATTGTGGTCACAAGGCCGGCTTTGGTCAGTTTTTCTTTTTTGCGCCAATTCGCGGCGAGTAAGGCAAGGATTTGATCGCCATCAATCTCGCGCGCCTTTTCATCCAGAATGATACAACGATCCGCGTCTCCATCAAGCGCGACACCAATATCCGCACGATACTTGATCACCGCCTCTTTGACAGCGCGCAAATCGGTTGAGCCAACCTCCTGATTGATATTGAAGCCGTCTGGCGCGACCCCAATCGGAATGACCTCCGCGCCCAATTCATATAGCGCTTTGGGGGCAACTTTGTAGCCCGCTCCATTGGCGCAATCAATCACAACACGCAAGCCTGACAGGCGCATACGGCGCGGGAAGGTAGATTTGACAATCTCGATATAGCGCGATGTTGCCTCATCAATTCTCAGCGTACGGCCAAGCTTGTCAGGGGCGGCAAGGTTTTCGCCCAGTGGCTTATCCATACAGGCTTCAATATCAATTTCAATCTGATCGGAAAGTTTATAGCCATCCGGTCCAAACAGTTTCAACCCATTATCATCATAGCTATTATGCGAGGCGGAAATCATCACGCCCAAATCCGCGCGTAAAGAGCGGGTCATCATCGCAACACCCGGCGTCGGCAAAGGTCCAAACAGGGTCACATCCATCCCAACAGAGGTAAAGCCGGCAACCAGAGCCGGTTCCACCATATAACCGGACAGGCGGGTATCCTTGCCGATCACAACCGAATGGCGACGTGCACCGCCCCGTTTAAAATAACGCCCGGCTGCCATGCCAAGACGCATGGCAATCTCCGGTGTCATCACACCCTGATTGGCTTTGCCTCTAATGCCATCTGTCCCAAAATATTTCCGGACCATGGATATACACCTGATTTGATTTATCTTATCTGTTTAAGGCTTTAGTGGGTCTCAATGCCCTTGTCCTGCAGAAAAAGCAAGAGGAGCCAGTCATGTGCGGTATTATCGGGATTTTGGGAGAAACGCCCGTTGTGCCAAGACTTCTGGAAGCGCTGCACAGGCTTGAATATCGCGGCTATGATAGCGCCGGAATTGCGGTCCATGCAGAAAATGGCCAATTAATACGTCGGCGCGCGGCTGGAAAGCTCGCCAATCTGCGCACAGCTTTGCAAGCGGAGCCCGTAAGCGCCACCTCTGGCATGGGGCACACACGCTGGGCCACACATGGCCCCCCGACCCAACAGAACGCGCATCCGCACAAGGCAGACGGCGTTATGGTTGTGCATAATGGCATTATTGAGAATTTCCGCCAATTGCGCACCGAACTGGAAGCCAAAGGCCATAAGTGCGAAACCGATACGGATACAGAGACAATCGCCAAGCTGATTGCGGTTGAAAGGCAAGAGGGCACCTCGCCCAAAGAGGCCGTTCATCGCGTCCTGAAACGTCTGGACGGGGCGTTTGCGATTGTTGTGATGTTTGCAGGGGAGGAAGATTTACTGATCGGCGCGCGCAAAGGCTCGCCGCTTGTCATCGGTATTGGCGAGCGGGAAATGTATCTCGGGTCGGATGCCATCGCCCTAGCCCCTTTCACCCCCCGCATTGTCTATCTGGAAGAGGGGGATTGGTGCGCCCTGACCCATCATAGCTATGAGGTTTTCGGCTCTGATGGCACGCCGCAAACCCGCCCCGAAACCCTTATGACCATGGCTGTGACGACAGTGGATAAAGGAAATTACCGCCATTTTATGCAAAAGGAAATTTATGATCAGGCCGAAGCAAGCGCGCGCACGCTTGGCCATTATATTGATGCAGATAAGGCGAGGGTCGCGTTCCCACAATTAAGCCGCCGCGATCTGCAAGAGGTCACGCAGATTCAGATTATCGCCTGTGGCACGTCCTTCTATACGGGCATGGTGGCTCAGTATTGGCTGGAGCAGATTGCCCGGCTGCCTGTAAAAACCGATATCGCATCAGAGTTTCGTTATCGCGACCCGCAATTCGCCCCGAATACACTTGCCATTTTTATCTCCCAATCGGGTGAAACCGCCGATACTTTGGCGGCCCTTCGCTATTGTCGTGCTGCGGGCCTGAAAACGGCAGGTCTTGTCAATGTGACCACATCGAGCATTGCCCGCGAGGTTGATTTTGTCATCCCGATTTTTGCGGGCCCTGAAATTGGTGTGGCCTCCACCAAGGCCTTCACCTCTTTTTTATGCGCCCTTGCCTGTTTTACACTCTATTTGGCCAAGGCCAGAGGCAAGCTGACGCAAGATCAGGAAAGCAGCTATATTGAGGCGCTGGAGGGTTTGCCGCGTCTTATCAATCAAGTCCTGACCCTTATTCCTGAATTTGAACGATTGGCCCGCGATCTCGTCAAGGCCCGCGACATCCTCTATCTTGGGCGCGGCGTGCATTATCCGATTGCTTTGGAGGGCGCGCTAAAACTGAAAGAGATTAGCTATATCCATGCTGAAGGCTATGCCGCCGGCGAGCTGAAACATGGGCCAATTGCCCTCATTGATGAAGAAACTCCGGTTATTTTTGTCGCCCCGGAAGATGCGCTTTTTGATAAATCTCTCTCCAATTTACAAGAAGTGGCGGCGCGGCGCGGTGCTGTGATTTTACTGTCCAATGCCAAAGGTATTGAAAAAGCAGGTGACGCCCCTGCGCATAGTGTTGAAATTCCCGATTGCCCGGACTTTATCGCCCCGATCCTCTATGCGGTGCCCGTACAATTATTGGCCTATCATATCGCGGTGGAGAAAGGCACAGACGTCGACCAGCCGCGCAATCTGGCTAAATCTGTTACCGTGGAGTAGGTTTGAAACGACTTGTTGCGATTTTTTATGTGTAGTAATAAGATTTTTATAAAGAGTTATGGCAGGATAATTAAATGAAGAAAATATTTAAATGGGTAATAATTTTTTGTATTGCCTGTGTAGCGCTATTGCTGATTTTTGCAGATCGAGTTCCTAGTGATGAGGAAATAAAGGAACAAATAGATTCTCAATATACGCAGACAAAATCAATATCAGCAAGCGAACCTTGCAAAAACCTCGAAGGTTACAAAAACCTTGAAGATACCGAGATCAAATATAATACATCCTATTATTCAGAAATCACATCTCAGGGAATAGCAAAATACAAATCTCTATGTGACATCAAGAAAAAAGAAATAGAAAAAGAAAAAAGACGTGCGGAAGAGGATGCAATACGTCTTGAAGAATCAAAAAAAGTCGGTGATTGGAATAAGTGTTATTATGTTGATGATTTCGGAGATAGAACAAAAAAGGGTTTTATTTCTCAAACCACAAAAGGACTTTTTTCAAACTCTGCTACTGAAAACTCTTCATTAAGAGCAATAATG
>JARFRJ010000423.1 GCA_029287305.1 Hyphomonas sp.
GGCCAAGACACCCTCAGCCGGGTATATGAGGCAGTGGTTTTGCCCGGGATGGCTCTAAATATCGCGCTGAAATCGGGGCAAGCGATGTATCCAACTCGATCAAAAGCGGATTTCCGGTCGGTATTTCCACACCTGTGATCAGATCATCACTGACCTGAAACAAATGCTTGATCAAAGCCCGCAGAGAATTTCCATGTGCCGCGATGAGGAGATTTTTCTCGCCCATCAATTCAGGCGCGATGGTAGATGTCCAATAGGGTAAGACACGGTCCAATGTCATTTTCAGACTTTCCGTTGAGGGAATGTCCAAGCCCTTATAGCGCCGATCCTCGCCCGGATCATAGGCGCTGCCAGCCTCAATCGGCGGCGGCGGGATATCATAGGAGCGACGCCATATATGCACTTGCTCCTCGCCATGTTTGAGGGCGGTTTCAGCCTTATTGAGGCCGGTCAGACCGCCATAATGGCGCTCATTCAAGCGCCAATCCGAACGGGTCGGCAACCAGCAGAGCTGCATCTCGGTCAGGAGTATCCATAAAGTGCGGATCGCCCGCGTCTGCTGACTGACAAAAGCCTGATCAAAGACAATCCCGGATGTTTTTAAAAGCGTTCCGCTTTGCTGGGCTTCCGCCTCTCCTTGCGAGGTAAGATCGACATCCCACCAGCCTGTAAAGCGGTTTTCCAAATTCCACTGGCTTTGGCCGTGACGAATAAGCGCGAGCATTGGCATTTTTTAAACTTTCCTCTTATTTCGGAACTTCTCTCATCTGTTACATTACTCATGTTTTATACAGTATGGTCTACAGGTGGGGGCCAAAAAATGAAATATACTCTCACCTATTATTATAGTTTGGCTTGCCAAAATTAATCCAGCTTATAATGAGTATGCTTATCTTGACCTGTTAGAAACGCTGTATCTTCTTTGTCTGATCGTATCTTTTTCCCGCTTATCCTTGTTTTTGTCGCAAGCCTTGTCTGGCTTGCCAGCCGGCCTTTTGCCGATGATCTGCCGACGGGCTCTGTTAGCGGGGCGAATACAGATTATTCCGTGATTATTGTCGAGGGGGACCAGCTCAATAAATTCAACACCTCTGATCACGCTCAAATGAAGCTGATCACACAGCGTGAAATGTACAGGCTTGAAATTATCGCTCTGACAGATAAATTTTCCGCCGCTGTCGAAACAGGGCCCCATTTTCGCCTAGCAGCCGATCTGGAAACAGTCTTTTCTGAGCGACCTTTGCGAATCACCCTGCGCGCGCGTCAAGCGGCACAAAAAGGCGCGCCTGGATTTGAAGTCAATTATTCGGCAGGCTTGAAAGG
>JARFRJ010000493.1 GCA_029287305.1 Hyphomonas sp.
TCTACCGCCCGGCGAGGCGTAAGAAGCGGTCACGTAAATCCTTATCGGTTTTGAACACGCCCGTGAACTGTGTCGTAATGGTGGAAACTTTAGGGTGGTGCACACCCCGCGTGGTCATACATTGATGGACCGCATCGATCAGAACCGCCGTACCGGAGGGGGCCAGACTTTCTGTAATCGCATCACAGATTTGCGCCGTCATCGTCTCTTGAGTTTGCAGGCGTTTGGAGAAAATCTCAACGACACGGGCAAGCTTGGAAATGCCGACGACAGCATGGGTCGGCATATAAGCGACATATGCCGTGCCCAGAAACGGAGCCATATGATGTTCACAATGTGATTCCACATCAATATCGCGCAGCATCACCATATCATCATAGCCCTTCACATCATCAAATGTGCGGGAAAGATAGGTGACCGGGTCTTCATTATAGCCTTGAAACCATTCCTCATACGCTTTGACGACGCGCTTGGGGGTGTCACGCAAACCCTCGCGGGCCGGATCATCACCCGCCCAGGCGAGCAGCGTGCGCACCGCGTCTTCAGCTTCAGCGCGGCTCGGACGCTTAACCGGCTCGGCACGATCACCGCCCGGCATTTTAAACAATGTATCCATGGCTAGGAGCTTTCATTCATGAGGGACGAAGGTCGAGCCGGGGCTATTGATCAGATCATATCCCTTTGGAATATGCCTTCAAAGCCCGGACTTAACGCCCGCCCAAGTTTATACCCTCGGGGCTTAATTTTTATATAGGGCGATTTTGAGAGGTTTCACAACTTTTCCCGCATATTTTTTCAGGTGACATCTCATTTTTGCAGCGCTAGACCCATGGCACATCACCAAAAATCGCCGCTTAGCTGAGGAAACTCCCATTGCCCTTGCGCCTATATAATAGCCTGAAACGTGAAAAACAGGTCTTTACACCTGCCGATCCCAAACGCGTGACACTATATGTCTGCGGCCCGACGGTTTATAATCATGCCCATATCGGAAATTTCCGTCCGGTTATTGTCTTTGATACTCTCTACCGTTTGCTGCGCAATCTTTATGGGCGCGAACATGTGCTATATGCGCGCAATATTACCGATATTGAAGATAAGATTATTACCAAAGCAGGCGAGACCGGCCAGAGCCTTTCCGAGGTGACGCAAAAATACGCGGCGATTTACCAAAACGAGGCGGCGGCGCTAAACGCTTTGCCGCCAGACCTAGAGCCCTGGGCGACGCATTATATCCCGCAAATGATTGATCTGATTAAGATGCTGGTGGAAAAAGATCATGCCTATATCGGCCCATCCGGTGTCTGGTTTCATGTGCCAAGCATGGCAGATTATGGGGCACTGTCCGGGCGTCGTTTGGAAGACAATGCCGCCGGGGCCCGGGTTGACGTCAATACAGAAAAAAGAGACCCAGCAGATTTTGCCCTGTGGAAATTTGCCAAGGCGGATGAACCGGAAGAGGCGATATGGCCAAGCCCCTGGGGGGACGGTCGGCCCGGCTGGCATATTGAATGCTCGGCCATGGCCGCCGCCTGCCTCGGCCAGACAATAGATAATCATGGTGGCGGGGTCGATCTGAAAGTTCCCCATCCTGAAAATGAAATTGCGCAAAGCGAATGCGCTCATGGTCAGAGGATGGCCCGCTATTGGATGCATAATGGCTTTCTTGATATGTCGGGCGAAAAAATGTCCAAATCGCTTGGCAATGTTGTCCTGTTGAAAGA
>JARFRJ010000005.1 GCA_029287305.1 Hyphomonas sp.
TGTTCGTCTCGTGGGCTCGGAGATGTGTATAAGAGACAGGGATGGAACTCTGCGCGGCATATGGAAACATGGTATGGCGCTATGGGCATTGGCGCAGTTCTGCATACGATTAATCCCCGCTTGCATCCGGCACAAATTGCCTGGATTGCTAATCATGCTGAAGACAAAGTCCTTGTTTTTGATACGAGTTTCCTGCATATTATTGAGGCGGTGAAAGACAAGTTTGAGACGATCAAGACATTTGTGATCTATTGCGATGAGGACGGCCTACCTGAAAATTCTGTGGGGGCCATCGCCTATGATAGCTGGATAGAATATCAGTCCACACAGTGCCTCTGGGGCGATTTTCCCGAAGAGACCGCTTGCGGCCTCTGCTATACGTCTGGCACAACCGGAAACCCGAAAGGCGTGCTCTATTCGCATCGCTCCAATGTCCTGCACACGCTGATCACCATGGGCAAGGATGCGATGGGTATGGGCGGAGACGATACAGTTCTGCCCGTTGTTCCCATGTTCCACGCCAATGCTTGGGGATTGGCTTTATCCTGTCCGGCCACAGGCTCAAACATGATTATGCCTGGCGCTCAGATGGATGGGGCCTCTATCTATGAATTGCTGGACAGTGAAAAGGTCACCATTACAGCCGCTGTGCCAACGGTCTGGCTTGGATTGCTGACCTATTTGCAGGAAAATGATCTGAAACTGCCACATTTGAAGCGTGTTCTAATCGGGGGGTCTGCCGTACCGGAACGTATCTTGCGAACCTTTGAGGAAGAGTATGAGGTGGATGTGATCCATGCCTGGGGCATGACAGAGACCTCCCCCCTTGGTACGCTGGGCACACTCCCGCCGCATTTAATGGACGCCGATATTGAAACACGCATGGCGCAAAAACTGCGCCAAGGCCGTCCACCCTTTGGCGTCGAGCTGAAAACAGTCAATGATCTGGGTGAAGAATTGCCCCGTGACGGGCAAACATCTGGCCGCCTTATGGTGCGTGGACCAGCCATTGCATCGGGCTATTTTAAAGGTGATGGCGGCAATATCCTCGACAAGGATGGTTTTTTCGATACGGGCGATGTTGCCAATCTTGATGCCTATAGCACGATGACAATTACTGACCGGGCGAAAGATGTGATTAAATCCGGCGGAGAATGGATTTCCTCCATAGATATTGAGAACATAGCGGTCGGGCATCCAGACGTGGCCAATGCCGCCGCGATCGGCATATATCATCCCAAATGGGATGAGCGCCCGCTCTTGATCATTCAGCCCATTGAAGGCCAAACCCCATCCAAAGAAAGCATATTGGACCATTTAAGCGGAAAAATTGCCAAATGGTGGACCCCGGATGACGTCACTTTTGTGGGCGATATCCCGCTCGGCGCGACGGGGAAAATCAATAAGCTGGCCTTAAGGGAACAATTCAAGGATTATAAATTACCCACTGCCTGATCACTTTTCTCGCCTCTTG
>JARFRJ010000045.1 GCA_029287305.1 Hyphomonas sp.
AATTATGTTTGAAGACAGCTTTAAAAAAATTTATTTTACTCTCTGAAAAAGGGTTCAATCATCCAGCAGGCCTAAGCAGGTGAAATGAACGACCTGCTCTTAAAGTATTTTCAGGCGACGGACGAACCCGGTCCCGTATCATATTGATGCCCTGAAAATGCTTGAAGAGAGACCTTGAAAAGAGAATTTGTTAAAGCCACTTCATCAGTTCAAATCCGTCAGAGCGACTTATACTTTATCGCAAACCTACTTTATACGATGTAAAAACCAGAATCTGAGAAGAAAGCACCCTCTTACACGCTGCTTGGACTTCATCCGAACCCTTGATAATTGTATCAAGCTATTTAGCTCTGGAGACCTTACCCGCCTCAACCTTCAAATGCACGGCGCGGTCCCCAAAAGCCTCAAAAAGATGCGCTTCTGTGCCCGTTAGCCAAGCCTGACCGCCAAGCGCGCAAATCTCATCAAACAGCGCTGCCCGGCGCACCTGATCCAGATGTGCAGCGGCCTCATCCAATAATAAAAGCGGGCGCGGGGCATCGCTGTCTTCTGTCAAAGCGGCGGCGGATGCTAAGATCAGACCGATCAAGAGAGCTTTTTGTTGACCTGTAGAGGCTTGATGCGCAGGCATGCCCGTCGGTCTGTGAATAACATGTAGATCGGCGCGGTGTGGGCCGATCAGGCAGCGCCCAGCCGCTCTGTCTCTGGCCCGACCCTCCATCAACAGGCCGCGCAAGCGATCAACCGTCTGTGCGTATATGTCCTCCAGCCCTGACAAGCTTGCCTGCGGTCCGCTTAGGGATATCTCAGCTTTTGGAAAATGTCCGTCCGGGCGCGCTTCAATGGTACGCTGTAACCTTGCCAGAATGTGCGCACGATTATGCATTATATGTGCGCCCTCTTCGGCCATACGGGCCTCTATCGCATCCAGCCAGGCCGGGTCCGCGCGAGGCTGTTCCAGCAAGGCATTGCGCTCTCGCATGGCTTTTTCATAAGCGACGCAAATACGTCCATGCGCCGGCAAATGCGCCATAGTCTGACGATCGAAAAAACGTCTGCGCTCAGAGGCCCCGGCCCGAAACAAGCCATCC
>JARFRJ010000146.1 GCA_029287305.1 Hyphomonas sp.
TTTATTTTCAAGCTTTATCGCCTTATTCCTTTGCGCCGCTCCGGCTTTTGGGGACAGTTTGCAGGAGGCGCTTCGCCTGTGCCAATCGACCAATCCGCAAATGAAAACGCAACGTATTGGTGTGAAAATATCAGAGGAAGAGCTGGTTGCCGCAAAAGGCACTCGTCGGCCAACCGTGACGGTTACCAGCCAATATGGACCGGAAAAAATATCTACCAATCGGGTTTTTGTGCTGGATGAGGGGGGGCGTCAGATCGGGTCCGTTTCGCTTCAGGCGACCCAACCGCTCTATACAGGCGGGCGCATTCAAGCTGGTATAGATCGGGCCCGGGCTGGTATCGGTGCGACGCAAGCACAGTTTATGGCCGTTGAGCAGGATATATATCTCAATACAATCATTGCCTATATGGATGTGCGCCTAGATCGCGAAGCGATTAAAATTCGTCAAGGCAGTGTCACACTGCTGGAAGAACAGGCCCGGGCGGCAAAGGATCGCTTTGAGGTCGGGGATATCACTCGAACCGATGTGGCGCTTGCCGAAGCGCGTCTTGAGGGCGCCCGCGCTCAACTCGCAGCGGCTCAATCTCAAGCGGAAGTGAGCCATGCCAATTATGCATTTCTGGTCGGGCGTATGCCAGGTAATTTGCAGGCCCCGCCGCCTATTTCAGACATGCCCGCTTCCTTTGATGAGGCTTTGGCGATTGGTTTGCAGAATAATCCGCGTATCAAGGCGTCTCTTTTTAATGAGCAAGCTGCACAGCAAGGGGTTAAGAGCGCAAAAGGCCGGTTGAGACCAGAACTTAATTTTGTCGCCAGCGCCGGCGTGCAAGCCACGCTTAATCAACAGGATACGCTAAACCTGCTGGACCCAACTGCAACAGAACCTATGCCGACGCCAGATTTTGTGGATCGTAATATTTCAGCCTTCCTGCAGGCCCGTATTCCGCTTTATCAAGGCGGGGTGGCGCGCAGCCAGTTACGCTCAGCCCGCCAGAGTGTGCGTCAGGCTGAATTGGCGACAGAAACACAGCGCCGCCAGACGGTCGCAGATATTTCGCGGGCTTGGTATGCCTTTATCGCTGCAGAAATTGGTATCAATGCTTCCAAACGACAGGTTGAAGCAGCCGAGATTGCGTTTGAAGGGGGCAAAGAGGAGCTTCTGGTTGGCGTGCGAACCACGTTGGACGTTCTCACCCAAGAGCAGGATTTGCTGGAGGCGCGGCTTGCCCAGATACAGGCTGAGCGCAATCTCTATATTGCGGCGCATCAATTATTTAAGGCGATGGGTGATCTGACGCCAGAACGTTTGGGTCTTTAGAGCCTATTGTCTATGAAGCCCCCTTATTCTTGTGACAATTGTTAAGACAATCATAACGAATTGTCTCTAAAGCAATAAGCATCTAAGCTTTGCCTGATGACTTAATCATTGTATAAGGCAATATGATTTAAATAGATTTCAGGGAAGTTTGATGTCAGAGCACGCAGAAAAAGAACCCACAATGGAAGAAATTCTGGCGTCTATTCGGCGTATCATTACTGACGAGCCAGACGATCAGGGGGGCTCTGTTAGTGCCATGACAGAAGAAGTCGATGAATTGACCGCCCTTTCTACTCATAAAGCTCAAGAAAGCGCCTCTGACGTCAGGACAATGCCAGACAGTGCACCTCAGACGACAGAAAATGGCTTTGATCACGAAGCCCAGGAGGTCCCTTTTGC
>JARFRJ010000151.1 GCA_029287305.1 Hyphomonas sp.
CCTGCCAGTCAATACGGTTGGTGTGATGGGCGATGAACGTACCTATGAAGCGGTTCTGGCGCTGAGAGCGGTGACATCCACCGATGGCATGACGGCAGATTATTACCCTTTTGAGCATGCCTTTTTGGGCCGTGTGGCAACGCGCATCATCAATGAGGTGAAAGGCGTCAATCGGGTTGTGTATGATATTACCTCAAAACCCCCCGGCACGATTGAGTGGGAATAGAAGCGTTTGACCCCGGCGGCTGGGAGCCGTTACAGGTAAACCCCTATCCCATCAAAGGGTTCTCTTTGGCTTCAAGAGCTCTATTTGGCTTCAATGGGCTCTGATCCGCCCTGTATTGGGCTTTGATCCGCCCTGTATCTGGCTCTGATACGCCCTGTAACTGGAGGCGTTGGCCGGGTGGCTGCTTAACCCCCTCGCGCAAAAACGGAACCATTACCACTGATGTGCCCCACGGCAAATATGCGGGAAAGCGCCTTTATTCTCGGCCCAGAAGACGATCCAGTTCGATCTGACGACCTGTCTCTTTCAGGAAAGCCGCTTTCAGGGTGTTCGCCTCATATTCTTGTGCAATCCAGCTAAAGAAATCCTTAGGCTGGTCGGCGCGTGCCTGCAAAGCGGCGTTGAAGAAATAGTCCAATATACCTGTTTTACCCTGTTTTATGTGAAGATATTTAAAGGATAATTGTTCAATTGCCTGCGATACGGGCTGGTTTTGCCGGGCAATTCTGTAAAGTGTGCTCATCAGCCCGGCGCGGTCTGCCCCGGATTTACAATGAATGAGGGCGGGGTAGCGTATCTTTTCAAACAGGTCCGGCGTGCCCAGTATTTTTTCCCGGCTCGGCATGTCGCGGGAGAAGACCTGATAATCAATGAGGTCTATATCTGCATTCTGCGCAGCTTCCCGTTCCAGCAGATAATAGCCCTGGGTTGAAACGCCGCGAAGGTTGAGTATGGTTTTGATCTGTCGATCCTCAGCATGCGCCTTGATCTGTTTCGGCGAGGGCTGGTTGGAGCGCCACATTTCCGGTGATATCTGATGCAGATTGGAAAAATAGACCCGTAAAAACCCATGATCTGACCATATCAGCTCATAATAGGCGCGTTTGCGTCCGGCAATTGTGTCTATATCCGCCGCGCTGTGCTGCTTTTTACGCTTTTTCTTGCGTTTCATAGGCGGGCTTTCCTCATTAGAGCGCTTATTAGCGTATCATCCTGTCCAGTTTGGCCGATCGGGGCGTCAGTGCAGATTTTTAAGGGGTTAGGATTTCAATATATCTCGTATCGCCTGCAACCCCGCTTCGGGCTGATCGGTCGCCGGCCCGCCTGCCTGAGCAAGTTCTGGCTTGCCGCCGCCGCCTTTGCCACCTAGCGCGCCATTGGCCGCTCGAACCAGTTCAACCGCTGAAAACCGCGCTGTCAGATCGCCGCTCACGGCGACAGATATGGTTGTTTTACCGCCCTTTATCGCAATAAAGGCGGCAATGCCGGAGCCCAACTGATCGCGGGCTTCCTGTGCCATTTGGCGCAAGTCCTTTGCGTCAATATCCGTCAATATCCGGGCTATCAGCTTGATAC
>JARFRJ010000440.1 GCA_029287305.1 Hyphomonas sp.
CTATGAGCCCTCATTTAAACCCCTTTAAAGGCAGGCCTCAATATAAAATAACCCCTCCTCAAAACTGAGAAGGGGCTCTTTGGGAGGAGATGTTTCAGATTTCAGGCGATTACGCCGCAGAAACTTTCTTGGCGTCTATGATAGGGCTGGCGGCACGATCTGCGTCCAGGGATCCGATCGTGATCTTGCGGGGCTTTTTGGCCTCTGGCAATTCGCGGACCAATTGGACGCGCAAGAGGCCATTTTTCAGTTCCGCGCTCGTCACGATGACATGATCTGCAAGCTGGAAGCGCCGGATAAACCCGCGCTCGGCAATCCCGCGATGCAAAAATTCACGCGTCTCATTTGTCTGCTCTTGCTTATCATGGCGCCCGCTTATGGTCAGCAATCCATCCTTGGTTTCGATATCAAGATCAGCCTCACCAAAACCTGCCACAGCAAGCTCAATCGTAAAGGCATCCTCGCCCAGGCGCTCTATATTATAAGGCGGATAGCCTTGCGCTCCGTCTAGGCGGGAGGCGGTATCCATCATATTGGCCAAGCGGTCAAACCCGACCATGGTTCTGTATAGGGGGGAGAAATCAGTCATATGTGTCATTTTCAGTCCTTTTTAAAAGCAACAATTTGCCTCATCATCGAAGATGAGATTTCGGTTATTTTCCCTCAAGAGACTTTCCAGATTGGCAAAGTCTCGCTAGAGGATGATAATCTGATAACAGCCTTATCATGACCTTTATTTGGGAAGAGATCAGCAAGGTTCAAGAGAACACGGATAGGAATGAAATGAAAAAGTCTTTAATCAATTCGTTGAAGCTCGCCGCTACCGGCGGTGTAAGTTTAGCTATGATTGCCTGTTCAGGCGCGAGTGAGAACGCGGCGGCGACCAGCGAGGCCGCCCCGCAAGATGTGGCAGAACAATCGACCGCCCCGGCCCCTGAAGAAGCGGCCCCGGCTTTATCGCCTTTGGAAGTTTCCGTCCTTGGCGATTGGCGCAGTGATGAAAACAAGGCCCGCGACGCCTATCGTAATCCTCTTGAAACCTTGGAATTTTTTGAGCTTGGCGCGGATGAAACCGTGGTTGAGATATCTCCGGGCGGCGGCTGGTACACACAGATTATCGCGCCCTATATCAAATCTGGAGGTGGGACATATATTGCCGCAGGCAGTGGCAATACCCAGCGGGACGAGGCTTTTTTAACAGCTTTTGGCGATGCCGATCTTTATGGTGATGTACAGCTAGGTATTTTGGGCGATACGATTGCGCCCGATAGTGCCGACACGGTTTTGACCTTCCGCAATATGCATAGCGTGATGCGCAGCGACAGCGAGGCCAAACTCTTTTCCGAGGTGTTTAAGGCGCTGAAGCCCAGCGGAATTTTCGGTATTGTCAGTCATCGCTTGCCATCGGCCATGGAGCAGGACCCACGCGCCTCAACAGGATATGTGCATCAGGATTATGTGATCCAATTGGCTCAGGATGCAGGATTTGAGCTGGTCGCCAGCTCCGAGATTAATGCCAATCCTGCCGATAAAGCCGACCATCCTTTTGGCGTCTGGACATTGCCGCCAGTAAGCTTTTCAGGGTCGGAAGACAGACCTGCCCCGGAAGGTTTTGACCCGGAAGTTTATAAACAAATCGGGGAAAGTGATCGGTTTACGCTGAAATTCATGAAGCCTGCGGATAGTCCCGCTTATCAGGAAGCCGTGATGGATGAGGCTGGCGCGGATATGGAAGAGGCCGCAACGGAGGAGACAACCCCTAAAGGCGATGACGCGCCCAGAGGGTCTTAAAAAACAGGATTATTGGAGCAAAATCACCAGAAATCATGATCCTTGAAACGCAGGCTCTTTTTGTCACCCCTCTGGCGAAAGCCCATCTGGGTGAAGGGGCCTTACTCGATGAGCTGCGCGCAGCAATCTGGATGTTGCAAGAGGGCGATGAAGCCGGTGCCAAATGGTGTGCTGAACAAGGCTATGAGGGCTATACCTCCTATGCCTCGCTGGATGATTTGCCCCAGCGCGCTTCCTGCTTTCAGGAATTGCTTGATATAGTGACGCCTTTGGCGGAAGGTTTTGCGACAGACCATCTGGCTTGGGAGATGGGGGCACATCATTTATGTCTGGAAGGGTTTTGGGTCAATATTCTGCCCGAAGGCGGGCAGCATACAGGCCATATCCATCCTGGAAGTGTGATTTCCGGCACCGTCTATATTGATATGCCGGAAGGGTCAGGCGCGATTAAATTTGAAGACCCAAGACTTGCCATGATGCAAGCGGCCCCGCCTGTAAAGATGGACGCCCCCGAAGCCCAATGCCGTTTTGTCTATCGCACACCCAAAGCGGGCACGATCCTATTATGGGAAAGCTGGCTTCGTCATGAGGTAATGGCTCATCGCTCTGAACATCCACGCCTGTCAATCAGTTTCAACTTTGGCCTCGGTCAGAATAGATAGAGATTTTTCAAGGTAATAGACTTTCATTGGCCTGAGACTACCCCAAGTGTCAGTCCAGCTCTAGTATGGACACTTTGAGGCTTCTGTCTGGATGCTCGTCAAAAATCAGCCATTTACTTCCCATAATACGATAATCTAGGGTTGCTGAAGCGGGTAAGCCGGAAGGGGCTCTAAACCGTCGGCTGTCATCGGCCTGCCTCAGCATAACGCCTTCGCTGGTATGGAAAGTGTGCAGTTTTGTCCGTTTATTCAGCGTGATTTTTATAATCTCAATCTTCACATCTTGGTGCGCGCGCGGCGTCAGGCTGGATAAAAGGCTCGCACCGGATGTCTCTTGCTTGACCGTCTCAGACTCAGATTTTGTGGCGGTTTCTTTTTCCGCTTCATATTGCGATCGGGCTTTTGCGAAAGCTTGGCGATCTTCATCAAGCTTGGCGCGGTCTGCCTCAAGCGCGGCTCTTTGTGCATCAATGTCTTGTGTGTTTTGAGCCTCAAGGCCGGTTTCTGTGTCAGCCGGAGGAGGTTTGAGCTCTGCCAGCAATGCCTGCGCCGCGCTAAGGCAAGCGTCTCGCACAGGGTCAAGCTGAATTTTTTGGCAGGCCTCAAGGGCGGCTAAAACGTCCTCTTTTTTATTCTGATCTGAAAAGCCCGTTTGATCCGCATAGGCAGACATACACACGATCAAGCTGGCCAAAACACCGATGAGCCATTGTTTCATATTCCTCACCTTCCCTAGATTTCATTTGTTTGAAATTCGTTTTTGCGCCGCCCTACTGAAAATATCAACATCTTTGATGATAAAGAGGCCCATTATTGCAAACTCGAACCGTAAAAAATACACTGTTATGGTTTGCTATTTTGGGCGACTCAACATCTTAATATTCTGTTGAAAAATATTTCAAACTATTATGCATTCTCAAATATGAGCGCTCTTTAGACGGATTAGGGTTTCACGTGGACGGTCAATATGCACATATAGAGCGCCGGCGGCAGGGGCCCAAGCGCAGTGACGCTTCCCGGGATGCTATTTTGCAAGCGGTCAGAGATGAGCTAGCGGATAATGGCTGGCGTAGCTTTAGCGTTGATAATGTGGCCAGACGCGCCCGGGCTTCCAAGCAGACGATTTATAAATGGTGGCCGTCTATCGGGGCTTTGTGTGTTGATGCCAGCCTCTGCCTTATTCAAGATCGTCCGGTTGAGATCAATCGCATTGAAGATCATCTGGCCCATATTATCTGGCCTTTGGAACAGGCGCTGCATTCAACAAAGGACACCTATGTTTTGCGGGCTGCCTTACTTGCCGCAGCGGATGATGAAAAGGCCGGGGAAGAGCTGCGCCAGTGGGTGAAGACAGAAATTCGCACGCCTTTGCGCATGGTTTTGGCCGATTTATCAAACCGGAAAACCATTCACCGCGACTGGGATATTGACAGCATTATGGACGCGCTATTGGGGCCTTTCTGGAACCGGCTCTTTATAATGAATTCACCGATCCCAAGGGGTTTTAGCGCCGAGCTTGCCACGCAGGTCTTCAAAAAGCTGAAGCGCTAGAGCGCATCGGTTTTAGTCCTTGACTAAACCGGCTGCTCTAATGCGGTTGGCAAGCTTAACTCTCGTCCTCTTTTTGGACATAGATTTGCCCTCCCTGGGCCTGTCTCTTATACACATCTCCGAGCCCACGAGACGAACA
>JARFRJ010000237.1 GCA_029287305.1 Hyphomonas sp.
GCGTATGGTCATGGATCGCTGTCTGGCGAGCATTGGGGCTGTGTCCAATCCGGACAATATGAACCAGGTCATGTCCAAAGCGGGTCGTAATCGCTGGAAAGGCAAGCGTCCATCTGTGCGCGGTGTTGCCATGAACCCGATCGATCACCCGCATGGCGGGGGCGAAGGCAAATCCTCTGGTGGGCGTCACCCTGTGACCCCTTGGGGTAAAATTACGCGCGGGCCAAAGACCCGCAAGAACAAGGCGACGGATCGTTTGATTATCCGCCGCCGTAACGCAAAACGATAGGGGGGATTTTTCAATGCCTCGTTCGACATGGAAAGGGCCGTTCGTCGACGGCTATCTGTTAAAGAAGGCCGCTGCGGCCAAGGAATCGGAAAAGCGGGAAGTGGTCAAAACCTGGTCACGCCGCTCGACTATTCTGCCGCAATTTGTCGGCCTGAATTTCCAGGTTCATAATGGCAACAAGTTCATTCCCGTTATGATATCGGAAGAAATGGTCGGCCATAAGCTGGGCGAATTTGCGCCAACCCGCACCTATTACGGCCATGGCGCCGATAAAAAGGCACGGAGAAAATAGTATGGGCAAGAACAAAAATCCATCTCGCCAAGCTGCCAATCAGGCCCGTTCGGTTTTGCGCATGCTGCGTGTCAGCCCGCAAAAACTAAACCTGCTAGCGCAGCAAATTCGCGGTCTTTCGGCTGAAAAAGCCCTCAATCAGCTGGCCTTTTCGCCTAAGCGTAACGCGACTGATGTGCGCGCCGCCTTGCAGAGCGCGATTGCCAATGCTGAGAATAATCACGGTCTGGATATTGATAGCCTGGTTGTATCTGAAGCGCATGTCGGGAAAAACCTGGTTATGAAGCGTATTCGGGCCCGTGCCCGCGGACGGGCAGCCCGTATTCACAAGCCATTCTCGCAACTGACAATTGTGCTTACCGATACGTCGATTACATCTGAGGAGGCCGCATAATGGGTCAGAAGATTAACCCTATTGGGCTGCGTCTGGGCATTAACCGCACATGGGACAGCCGCTGGTATGCTGACAGTGCTGATTATGGCCGTCTTTTGCATGAAGACCTAGCGATTGAGAAATATGTCCGCACCACGTTGAAACAGGCAGGTATTTCACGTGTAACGATTGAGCGTCCGCATAAAAAATGCCGCATCACTATTCATACAGCGCGTCCGGGTCTTGTGATCGGTAAAAAAGGCGCAGATATTGATGCGCTGCGCAAGGCTTTGGCCAATCAGGTCAGTGATGAGGTTTTTGTCAATCTGGTCGAAGTGCGCAAGCCTGAAATTGACGCGACTTTGATTTCTGAAGATATTGCCCGTCAATTGGAGCGTCGCGCCTCATTCCGGCGGACAATGAAGCGCTCTATTCAATCGGCGATGCGGCTTGGCGCTGATGGGGTCCGGATTATGGTCAGTGGCCGCTTGGGCGGGGCAGAAATCGCCCGTACCGAGCAGTATGCTGAAGGCTCTGTGCCTTTGCACACTTTGCGTGCCGATATTGATTATGGCACCGCTGAGGCGCTGACAACGTACGGAATTATCGGGATTAAGGTCTGGGTCTATAAAGGTGAGATCATGGAGCATGATCCTATGGCGCAAGACAAAAAGCTTGAAAGCTCTGGTCAATCCAGAGCGCGATCTATCAGCCAGCGTGGCCCAGGTGCGGGAGCGTAAATCATGTTACAGCCAAAACGAACCAAATTTCGCAAAGCCTTTAAAGGTAAAATCAGCGGCAATGCCAAGGGTGGGTTTACCCTTAACTTTGGCACGTTCGGTTTGAAGGCGCTGGAACCTGAGCGGGTCACGGCGCGTCAGATCGAGGCAACCCGACGTGCGGTTACCCGGCATATGAAACGTCAGGGGAAAGTCTGGATACGGATATTCCCGGATCTGCCTGTCTCTGCCAAGCCGATTGAAGTGCGTATGGGTAAGGGTAAGGGGTCCACCGACCGTTGGGTCGCGCGGGTCAAGCCTGGCCGTATCCTGTTTGAGATTGACGGTGTGCCTGACGAGGTGGCGCGTCGCGCTTTAGAGCTCGGCGCCGCCAAGCTCCCGATCAAATGCAAAATCGTCAAGCGTCTGGAAGGAATTTAGACCATGGCTAAGAAAAGAGGTGAGCGCGTCCGCGACTTGAAAGCCTTCTCTGAGTCCCAGCTCAAGGATGAACTGTCCCAGCTTAAGAAAGAACAGTTCAATCTGCGCTTTCAGCAAGCCACGGGACAATTGGAAAAAACCGCCCGTATCCGCCATGTGCGCAAGGATATTGCAATTATTAAAACCATGCTGCGTCAACACGCTGACACGAGCGCAGAAGCCTAGGAAAAGAATATGCCCAGACGAGTTATGGAAGGTGTCGTGGTCTCCGTTAAGCAGGACAAAACGGCTGTCGTGCGTGTTTCACGGACATTTTTGCACCCGCTATTGAAGAAGATTGTTCGCCGCACCAAGAATTATCATGCGCATGACGAGCACAATGCTGCTGCTGAAGGCCAGACGGTCTCCATCATTGAGTGTGCGCCAAGATCGAAATTGAAGCGTTGGGAATTGACCAATACGACGAATAAAGGAGATGCCGCGTGATTCAGATGCAATCCAATCTGCGCGTTGCCGATAATTCCGGTGCGCGTCGTGTTCAGTGTATCAAAGTTCTTGGTGGTTCAAAAAGAATGTCAGCTAAGATCGGAGACCTCCTTGTTGTTGCTGTTAAAGAAGCAATACCGGGTGGGAAAGTTAAGAAGGGGGACGTTGAAAAAGCAGTTATCGTAAGAACGAAATATCCTATC
>JARFRJ010000376.1 GCA_029287305.1 Hyphomonas sp.
TTTGCGATGAGCGCCATCAAGCGCCGCATCGGGTCCGGCGCCTGCCGGGTCAGGATTTCATTCAAATGCAGATTATGCAACATATCACTGGGCCGAGCCTCAGGAAGGATGACGTTCAGGACACCCGTTTGAGCCATCGCCTCAAGACTGATAAAGGGCTTCGGCGCGCTTAGCATTTTTTTCAGCTCTTTGCCGATCCGTTCGCGGGCAATTTTGCGTAAACCGTCTTTCAGGGCGCGGCACGCCGCAAGCCCTGCCGGGTCTATGGCCTGACCATACCAGGCATTAAAGCGAAAAAAGCGCAAGATTCGCAAATAATCCTCACGCAAACGATCTTCGCCAGCGCCGATAAAGATCACCTGCCCCGCCAAAGCATCCGAGATACCCTTGCCTGTAGGATCGTACAGCGTGCCATGCTGGTCGGCATAAATCGCATTCAGGCGAAAATCGCGCCTTTGCGCATCCTCCTGCCAGTCTTGTGTGAAGGCCACAACGGCCCGGCGTCCATCGGTCTCAACATCCCGGCGCAGTGTCGTAATCTCAAAGGGCTCATGCGCAATTATGGCCGTAACGGTCCCATGCTCAATTCCGGTCGGAAGGGTTTTAATCCCGCCCGCTTGCAGGCAGTTCATGACCGCTTCAGGGCGCATGGGTGTGGCGATATCAATATCATCCACTGTGCGCTGCATCAGCGTATTGCGCACACACCCACCGACAAAGCGCGGGGGGTCTATACCGTCAACACTGGACAAAAGCGCCATGATTTTCTGCGTGGCGGGTTTTCTCAGCCAATCAGCCGTCGCGATCGAGACTGTCATGGTGCGTCAGGATAGCGCTCTTCAGTCTCAAGCTCACATTCATAAAGCTCGCCCGGGACAATTTCCCCTGTACGTGGGTCTAGCGTGGCCGCAGTGCGACACATTTCAGGCGACCGCTCCGCGATCAAAAGCAAAATAATCCAAGCGGCGGTCGCAAGCCCAATCCCGATGCCGAACAGCATACGAATGGGCCAAGCTTTACGGCCCTCAATCGCAGCATCCTTCAAGACCAAGCGATAGATGCCATAAGCCATGAAGGGCAAAGTAATCAAGAAAACCTGTAAAAGAAGACGAGATGCCATGTGTATTATCCCTCAACTTTCATGTCACCATACTGCCTGTCATACAGACTTGTATAGAGATTTTTTACAATACCGGCGGTGACACCCCAAATGCGATACTCCGCATGGGGAATTTCGTAATATCGTCGAGGGCGGCCCTGCCAAGTTTTTTGATGTAGAATATGATTATCAGGGTTCATCAAAATATTGAGTGGAACATTAAAGACAGCGTCAACCTCGTGCGGGTCCGGCTGGGGGCTGAAATCTGCCGGAAGGGTCGCCAGAACGGGCGTAATTCTAAAAGCCGTTCCGGTCATATAAGGCGCGGCGCAGCCGATAATATCAACTTTGTCAGGGGGCAGTCCAATCTCCTCTTGCGCTTCACGTAGAGCCGCGGCGATCTCATCATGGTCCGAGGCATCCACTTTTCCGCCTGGAAAAGCCACCTGACCTGGATGAACGCGCAGCGTTTCCGGGCGTAAGGTAAAGAGGACTTTAGCCCCGTCAAGACCGGGTTGAATGCCGATCAGAACGGCGGCGCGGCGATAGGTGACATCCGAATCAGGCTGCCAGATATCCATATCCCCCCCTTCGGGAAGCTGCGACCCGGGTCCTGTCTGGCTGAGGCGGCCCGTAACGCGTTGAAGAAAATCATCATAGCCGCGCCAACTCATTGCGCGGCCCCATATTCTGAAGGACCTATCGCAAAGAATACGCCCTCGCTCCACACTCCAAGGGTTGCGCCATTATCTTGCGCGTTTGGGACCGCCAAATCCGCCAATTCATAAAAACAGGCGCGGGTCAATTTGGCGTCCAACCGCCCCCTAATGCGCATATAGGGCGCAGGTTCGCCCGTTTCAGGGTCTGTCAGAACCGTGAGAGGATAGTCTTTGGAGGCGGCGGTGATATCCCCAAGATTGGTTGTAAAGCGTAATGTCTGGCCGGCCTCGCCCGTGCCCCAACGGTCCAGACGGATGGCCAGAAAAGGCGCATCTTCAACATGAACAATGATTTTTTCATATGGGGTGACCAGATAAGTCTGACCGTCATCATCCTTGCGCAAAATAGTTGAGAAGAGACGCACAAGCTTGTCGCGCGTGATTCGCCGTCCGGCATGCCACCAAGACCCATCGGCGCGAATTTCCATACCAATATCCCCGCAATGGGGCGGATTCCAAAGATGAACGGGCGGTAAGTTGTTTTTATCTTTTCCCTTAGTCATTATGTGCCGTAAGGTTGTCTCTACATCATCAAGCGGGTTGGAGGGTGATTTTGAACTTTGCTCTGTCATATTCTCAATCTTACCTTAAATCCTGTCTATGATGTAGGATGGCAAATCCATAAATCAAAGCAAAGGCTCTAAATGACTGACGCAACCCCGCCCACACTCGCCCGCGCCGAAACCGCGATGGAACATCTGGCTGCGGTCAAGGCCGAGATTGCAAAATCTGTTTTCGGCCAAGACACTGTCATTGAATTAACATTGGCCGCGATCCTGTCCGGGGGACATGCCTTGCTGATCGGCGCGCCGGGCCTTGCCAAAACGCGTCTGGTTGAAGCGCTCAGCACATCGCTTGGTCTTGCCAATAATCGCATACAATTTACGCCAGACCTGATGCCGTCTGATATTATCGGGTCAGAAGTGTTGGAGGAATCTGCCGGCCAGCGTCAGTTTCGCTTCGTCAAAGGCCCTGTCTTTACCGAACTGCTCATGGCCGATGAGATTAATCGCGCCTCTCCGCGCACGCAATCTGCGCTATTGCAGGCAATGCAGGAATATGAGGTTTCCGCTGGCGGCATCCGCCATGCCCTGCCGCGCCCGTTTCATGTTCTGGCAACCCAAAACCCGATTGAGCAGGAAGGTACTTATCCCCTGCCCGAGGCGCAATTGGATCGATTTTTGCTGAAGATTGATGTCTCCTATCCCGATCTGGAAACGGAGCGACAAATCCTGATCAAGACAACAGGCCTTGATGAGGTGCGCCCGAAAGCGGTTCTGGATGCAAACGCCCTGAGTGATATTCAGGAACTGGTCCGCACCATGCCGGTCGGTGAGAAAGTTCTGGAAGCCATTCTAGGCCTTGTGCGCGCCGCCCGGCCAGAGCAGAGTGCGGATGATACGGTGCGTCGTCTGGTCGATTGGGGGCCTTCCCCGCGGGCAGGACAGGCTTTGATATTGGCCAGCCGCGCCCGGGCGCTCCTGCGCGGTCGGATGGCTCCAAGCTTGGAAGATGTCGAAGCTCTGGCAGAGCCGGCGCTCTCTCACCGTATGGCAATGCGCTATGATCCGACAGGCCAAGCGCCCAGCCTGCCGGAATTAATCCAGACCCTGGCCCGTAAAGCCGCCTGAAACCTATGGCGTCCCGGTCTCTTTCACACAGGCTAAACCTGCCTCTAGGGTCTTCGTTCAGAATGCATCTGTCGGCATGTAGGCCCTCCTCATGAGGCCCCGCT
>JARFRJ010000391.1 GCA_029287305.1 Hyphomonas sp.
CCTTTATGCTACACCCGGAATATTATGGGCATATCATAAGAGGTCATGGGTTTCCATAGGACACTATGGGATACTATGGGTCTTGCTGGAATATTATCCTATCCACACCTAAAACAAATGTAAACATAAAAAGAACATTAAGTGAATAAAGAAGAACGTATCGGGATAATACCCTTGATTATTTCTGTAAAAATTATTTTCAAATAGAGACATTTTTTTAACATTTTATTTCAGGCAGGGTTTTAACAGACCCGATTGCGCCTGAAATAGCCGTAAAATCAAGTCAGACGGCAGGCAAGGACGCAATTTTTCCCAAACGCGCCCATAGGGGAGTTTGCAAATGCCAAAAAGTGTTTCATAAGAATTGCACAGGATTCCCAACAGAATCCCTGCACTCATACACAGCTTGTAAAATGGATATGCTTATGCTCACGCGCTCATTATTCCTCGCCCTTGCCGCCGGCACACTTTTCGTCTCTTGCGGTCCTAAACCTGAAGAGACGACGATACCGGAAACAATACAGACAGTTCCTGCGCTGGAGACGGTCAGTATTGAAGAGAATACGGCGGCCTTAAATACATGGTTTGAAGAAAAATATGAGGCGCAAATCGCCTTTAGTCCCCTTTGGCAGACCTCATTGGGACGCAAAACCGATTATGATAAAATCGACGATTTTTCCATTGAAGCTGAAGAGGAACAATTTGCCTGGCTGGAGGCCAGTGTAGAAGAAATGCAAGCAGAGTTTCCGTATGAGGCGCTCACCCCTCAGGCCCGCATGTCCTATGATTTATGGATGTATGATTATGAGCAGGACAAGGCCGCCCGCGCGTTTCAAAATAGCGGCTATGTGTTTGAACAGATGGGCGCGATACAGTCCTATTTCCCGCAAGTTCTGATCTCCCAGCATAATGTGGATACGCTGAGCGATATGGAAGCCTATATTGCCCGTATTGGGGAAAGTGCGCGGGCCATCCAGCAATTGATTGAGCGCTCAAAGGCGAGCGCCGCAAATGGCATTCACCCCCCAAGCTTCGCCTATGAGGCCGTTATTAAAGAGTCTCAAACCCTCATTAGCGGGCGTCCTTTTGATGAGAGCGATAGTGATAATGCCGTCTGGACAGATGGAAAGGCCAAAATTGCCGCTTTGGTCAGCGAAGGGTTGATTGAGCCTGAAGCCGCCAACGCCTTAGAGGCCGCGCTTGAAGACGCGCTCATCGATAGTTGGAAAAGCGCCTATGAAGACCTGATCGCCTGGCAGGAAGAAGACCAGATCAATGCGCCTGAAATCGCCACAGGTGTGGGAACCCTTGTGCCCAATGGCGCGGCCTATTATGCCGAACGTCTGGCCAATCAGACCACAACAAAGCTTACCGCTGAGGAAGTGCATGAGATTGGCCTGTCAGAAGTGGCCCGTCTGCGCGGCGAAATGGAAATCATTAAAGACAGTGTCGGCTTTGAAGGCGACTTGCAGGCATTTTTCAATTATCTGCGCGATAGTAAGGAAGATGAACGCTTTTACTATCCTAATACGGATGAAGGTCGCCAAGGTTATTTGGAAGATTCCAAGGCGGCGATCGAGCGGATCAAGGCTGAATTACCCAATTATTTCGGCCTGATGCCGAAAGCTGATATTGTCGTCAAACGGGTTGAAGCCTTCCGCGAACAGGACGGTGCCCCGCAGCACTATATGCCCTCCACACCCGATGGATCGCGTCCGGGCACTTATTATGCCCATTTGTCGGATATGAGCGCGATGCCAAAGCGCGAGCTTGAAGTGATCGCCTATCATGAAGGCCTGCCAGGACATCACATGCAGATCGCGATCGCACAGGAACTGACCGGTATCCCCACCTTCCGCACGCAATTGGGCTTTACCTCTTATATTGAGGGATGGGCCCTCTATTCGGAGTTTCTGGCGACCGAGATACCCGGCACATATGAGGACCCGTATTCCGACTTTGGCCGGCTCGGCTCTGAAATCTGGCGCGCTATCCGCCTTGTTGTCGATACAGGCCTGCATGCCAAAGGCTGGACAGAAGAAGAGGCCATTGCTTATTTCCTCGAAAATGCCGCGATTACAGAAGCCCAGGCCCGCGCCGAAACCCGGCGCTATATTGTCTGGCCAGGACAAGCTGCAAGCTATAAAATCGGTATGCTGAAAATCCAGGAATTGCGGGCCACAGCAGAAGCCGAGCTTGGCGACAAGTTTGATATTCGCGCCTTCCATGACACCGTTTTAGGCGGCGGCGCTATGCCTCTGTCTTTGCTAGAAAAAAGTGTTGCTCAGTGGATTGAAAGCGTAAAATCCAGCTAGCTTTAGAGCTTTCTGACGCTCATGCCTCAACAGCAAACCGGGCAAGACCAATCAGGGGTCATCCGCGCTCTTTTCTTAAGCGCGGCTCTGTTCAATCTCGTCATCGGGGCAAGCTTTCTGA
>JARFRJ010000400.1 GCA_029287305.1 Hyphomonas sp.
AGAATAGTCAATTGTGTGTGACCAGTCGCAGAGATTTTAAAGGGTTGAATGGCAAGCCTGTCCGCCTCCTTTTGCGAGAGCACACCGCCTTTCAGACAGACAGAGACAAAGCGCATAAGAGCGTGCCCCATAGCCTGCCCCTCTTGACTGGCATAATCTTCGCCGAGAGCCAGTATACTCGCGCCGAGCCCGGTTAAGACAAGCATGCCGCCTGACAAGGCTTGCGCACAGTCAGACAGGACTGATTTCAGCCGGGTTTCGGCCAAGCCGTCTGCTTCGACGAAGCGATCCAGAGCGAGCGCCAGAGCGGGGGCCCCCGCTTCAGGCCTGTCCTCTTCATCCATATTGAGTGCCGCCAGGGCGCCGCCTTCCTGCAAAAACTCTAGCAATGCCCCAGAGCCATCATTCACAAGGTCAGGCCTTGCAGACGCAATAATGCTTGAAGGCATATGCAAGAGCTGGGCACGCATGGCACTAGCTGCCGCTTGCGGGCCACCTGGAAAACGCAGCGCCTCTTCAATCAGCGTTTCTTCAATCCCTGCGCGAAGCGCTTGCGCCAAATCCGTGTTCAGGCTCGCCCCGGCCAAAGCGTCTACATCCAGTGCAAGCGCATACTGCGCGGCAATGAAGAGATTCTTTTCAGCTTGCTGACGGGCCAGCGCTGTAAAATCAGGCAGTGCAGACGCAGCCACGCAGCTTAACGGGAATGTTACAAGCTCGCCCAGTGTTAGAACAGGCGTTACGTCGCGCGCCTCAATCGCACGCTCTAATCGTTTGGCCAAAGCCGCGTCCACGCCTGAAGGCAGGCGAGCCCCCGTTTTGTGCATCATCTGATTCGCTTTCTTCATAAAATATGCAGAGTGACGCCATCTTGACGCTGGATCAAGCTGGCAGAGCGTTCTATGATCACATAATCGGGCCTGTATGGGTGGGATTACGCATTGATATTCTCGCAAATATATCCGAAAATGCTATGAGATGGACACAGAACAGATTCAGGAACAGTATGACTATGCTCGCTAAGATTATTACCTGGTGGAATGGATCCACGATTGGCGCTTTGTTTGATATAAAACGTCGATCAGACTTCATTGGGGAAGATGAGTATGGCAATCGCTATTATCAGGATAAAAAAAGCTCTATTGAAGGCCGCCACCGTCGCTATGTCGTCTATCAGGGGCTGGCAGAGCCGTCCAAAGTGCCGGCAGACTGGCATGGCTGGCTACACCATACGCATTCAGAGCCGCCCACAGTCAAACCGCTTTTGCGCCGCAAATGGGAAACAGATCATAAACCCAATATGACAGGGACATTATTTGCAGATCGTCCCCAAGGCAGTCTGCGTCAGAGCGGCGAACGGGCCGCCAATGCTGCTGATTATGAGGCTTGGTCGCCGGATGCGTGAATCTGTTTTTGAAACATTAACCGGTTTTTGTGTCCTAGTCCTCGCAAGTGTGTTTGTGTTTTATGCCCTCGGTAATGGCAGCGACGGGTTAAATCGCACAGATACATATGACGTCACCGCACGCTTTAACAATATTGTCGGCATTGACCGGGGCTCTGATGTACGCATGGCCGGGGTAAAGATTGGGATCGTCAAATCTATAGATGTTGATTTTCAGCGTGTCGAAGCGGTCCTGCGTCTCTCACTCGATGAAGCGGTGGAATTGCCCGATGATACAGATGCGCGCATATCAAGCGATGGCTTGCTCGGCGGGGCCTATATCGCTCTGGAACCCGGCGGGGGCTTCGATATGATCGCCCAAGATGGCACAGGTGAAATTTTATACACACGAGGCAGCGTAGACCTGATGACCCTGATTGGGTCTTTTGCCAACTCTCTTGGAACCGATTCAAATGAAGGGGCCGACAGTTTGGGCGCGTCAACCGGAGGCGATCTGTGACCGCCCCTTTATCCAAGTTTAACGCCTATATAGGTAATCTGATACGGGGCAGCTTTATCGCGCTGTCTTTGACTGGATATTTGACGGGCCTTGCCATATCCAGTGCCTATGGGCAGAGCCAATCCAGTGACGATATGGACATGGATATGGACATGGAGCCAGAAGAAACGACAGAGCCGCCTGAGATCGACTATATCCAATATTCTACCGCCCGCTTGCGCGCCCTCGACAAAATAACCGGGCGATCAACGGATATGGATATTTCAATCGGGGCACCGATTACATTTGGAACGCTCAAAGTGGAGCTGAGTGTCTGTTACCAAACACCGCCGGAACTTCCTCCAGAATCAGCGGCTTTTTTAAAGGTTTTCTCGACGCGGATCACGCCAGACCCCTTAATAAACCCGGACACATCTTCAGATGGAAGTGCCGACATATCCGATGTTGATACTAGCCGGATTTTTTCCGGATGGATGTTTGCCTCCTCGCCGGGCCTCAGCGCGCTGGAACACCCCATTTATGATGTCTGGGTAATCAGATGTATAAGTTCAGCCCCATTAGAGGGGACAGAAGCGGGATAAAAAAACCCCTTTTGCTCAAGGGCGATGGCTAGCCTCTCCTTAAACGCGGCGCGCGGAATTTCTATCAGTCCAAATTGCTCCAGATGCGGATTTGTAAATTGCGCGTCCAGCAAGCTATAGCCCCCAAGTTTTAAACAGCCAACCAGATAGACAAGCGCGATTTTGGACGCATCGGCTTGCTTTGAAAACATGCTTTCCCCAAAGAAAGCCCCGCCAAGAGACACTCCATAAAGGCCGCCGACAAGCTGCCCATCCTGCCAGCACTCAACACTATGGGCATAGCCAGCATGATGCAGCTCGCTGTAAAGGCCGATCAGGCCAGCATTGATCCAAGTATTGAGGCGCGTATCGGATTTGCTGGCACACGCCTTTATGATGGTCTCAAAAGCCTGATCAAACGTAATATGATAAGGGGTTTTGCGCAGGGTTTTCTTCAGACGGCGTGGAATATGAAAGTGATCAAGGGGAAGTATACCGCGCTCCTCTGGATCAACCAGATAGATCGTCGGGTCATCAAAGCGCTCAGCCATGGGGAATATACCTGCGCGATATGCCTCCAGAAGCCTCTCTATACCAAAAGCAGAACTCACAAACTCGCCTCATCCGGGGCGCACAGATGAAGGCCAGACAGATAATTTGCCATATTGGGCGGCAGAGGCGCGTGAAACTTTGCCTCTGTCATATTGTCTGGCAGAGTGAAGCGCAGCGCCGTGGCATGCAGCATGAGACGCTCTGCCTTACTGTCTTTTTGACCATATATCCTGTCCCCAATAATCGGGCAGCCCAAATAAGCCATATGCGCCCGTAATTGGTGCATGCGACCTGTCTTGGGACGTAATTCCATAAGCGCATACTTACCCTCTCGCGCCCTCACCTTCCAATGGGTGATGGCAGATAAAGCCGCCTTATTATTGGATGGGATCATAGGGGGCAGAGCCCGCTCGCCCGATGAGTGTATCAAGCCTTGTGTAATCTGGGCCGATTTCGCGCTTGGTAGGTCTCCTTCGACCAAAGCCAGATAGGTCTTTTTGACAAGCCGCTTGGAAAATAGTCCGGATAAATGCGCCGCCATGGGTTTGGTCCGCGCAGCCAGCAGCAGGCCGGAGGTTCCCGCATCAAGACGATGTACCAGACGGGGTAATTTCCCATTGGATTTAGCAAAAACGTGCAGATAATTCTCCAGACAAACGCCGCGATTACCGCGCGTCTGCACAGCCAGACCAGAGGGCTTGTTAAAGACCAGAAGAGCGCTGTCCTGATATATCACAAGGTCTTGCACAAAACGTGTCTCAGAAACACTTAGAGATGACCCATGCTCAGGCGTCATTCAGGTGTCTCTTTCTGGTCGCGCAGCGTTTTCCAATAGGTCAGCCGATCAAGAATGGCCCGTTCGCGCCCTGCTCCTTTCGGTTGATAAAAACTTTGGCGGGGTAAATCTTCCGGAAAATAGGACTGGCCAGAGAAGCCCTCCTCTGTGTCCGGATCATAAATATAGCCCGCGCCATAGCCTTCTGCTTTCATCAGCCCAGTCGGTGCGTTCAATATATGTTTTGGTGGGGTCAGGGAGCCGCTTTGACGCGCCAGTTTTCGCGCCTTCTTAAAAGCGACATAGGCTGCATTTGATTTCGGTGCGGTCGCCAGATGCAAAACGGCCTGAGCCAGCGCCAGTTCCCCTTCCGGT
>JARFRJ010000488.1 GCA_029287305.1 Hyphomonas sp.
CTCTTAGCGCCGTCATGGATGAGGGTCCTGAAACCGGATCAGCCATTCCGATCGCCATAAAGCTTTGCCCGGTCCAGTCTTGTGCCCACCATTTGGCGGCACGTTTTGAGGTATTCACACCCTCCATGTCCGGGCGGACCATGACCAGTTCAGGAAACCGGCGCACGCCCGCTTTATAGCTTTGATCCGGATAGGGAGCCCCATAGGCACCCGCTTCTTCCGGACTTAAATGGGGGGTTGCGCGCTGCATCAGCCCCGCCACATCCAAATCAGGCTGGCTGGCTGAATAGGCTTTCCAAGCTTCAAACCCGTCCCCGGCTGGCAAGCCAACTGGCAATCCTGTATTCATCACGATCAGGCGTTTAAAACGTTCAGGCATATCGGGGGGAACGCTCAAGCCTAATATTCCGCCCCAATCCTGAAATACAAGCGTGATATTCTGCAAATCCAGCGCTTCAATAAATTCGATCAGCATATTTCGGTGGAAATTATAGTTATAGACAGCATCCTCCACAGGTTTTTCAGAGCGCCCGAAACCGAGCCAATCTGGCGCAATAATGCGCGCGCCACTCGCGGCAAAAACGGGGATCATTTTTCGGTAAAGATAGGACCAGCTTGGCTGGCCATGCAGGCACAGGAATGTCTGCGCCGCTGTCTTCTCTCCAACATCAAGATAATGTACTCGTAAGCCCTCATAGCCGGGCAAATCATCTATATAATGCGGGGGATAGTCAAAATCGGGTAAATTCTGAAAGCAGGCATTCGGGGTTCTTTTGGCATCTATGGGCATAAGGCACTCTCCTTAGTATGGGGTAGATGATACCCGAAGCGGGCAATTGGCAAGAGCGATGCAAAAATTTTATGCAGGCGCTTTTTACCTGCTTTAACAAAAGAAATTGTGGCGAGACGGGTTGACATGGCAGGCTGCACAAAGAATGCCTGTAGAGTGATGAAAGACCCTGTGCCTCTCAGTATTCGTCTGGATTTGCCGGGGGGCAGCCGGTTTGGCCCCGGCAAGGCTGAACTTTTGGGGCAGATTGATCAAACCGGATCCATTTCAGCCGCCGCGCGGGCTTTGAACATGTCGTATCCCCGCGCTCTGAAACTCGTCAAAGCCATGAATGTGCAGTTTAACGCTGCTTTGGTGGAAACCTATCAGGGCGGCGACAGGCATGGCGGCGCGAGGCTTACCCCTCTGGGTCACGAAATATTCAATATTTATCAAGAGATTAACAGGCAAAGTGCGCAGGCAAATACGGCCGCCTTAAAGGCCATGGCGCGCCTGTGTGCAAAAGTTTAGCCTGCCAGGCTCTAGCCTCGCTGTAAATGATGGTTTATATCGACTATATGTTGAACCTATCCGCCCTGCCCCGCACACAGGCCCATCCACCCCGCGAATATGCTGAGGATGTGCTTGAATTTTTTGTGCGCCGCAAAGAAGCGGGCCAGGACTGCGCCCTGATTATGCTGACAGAGACGCGCGGCGGAGCGGTCCGCGCAGAGGGCGCTATGATGGCCGTCTGCCAAAGCGGGCAGATCGCAGGCTATATGTCCGGCGGCTGTGTCGATGCGGACATTATCCTGCAAGCGCATCAGGCCATGAAGACAGGACAAGCGCGCAAGCTTTGCTATGGTCAGGGCTCCCCTTTTCTGGATATTCAATTGCCTTGCGGCGGACAGCTTAATATCGTCATCTGGCCGGACCCCCCTCTGACCAAAATCCATGCCTGCCTGAGGGCCCTTAAAAATAGGCAGAGTGCGACGCTCACCCTGCGGGAGCCTCAATCTGAAACGGGCGACCCGATACTGTATACCGCGCATCATAAGCCTAAACTGGCGCTACGCCTGATTGGCCGCGGGGCAGACCCGATTGCGCTTACCCAGATTGCGCAAGCGGCAGGCATCCCGGTTGACCTTTGGTCAACAGAGCCGGAATGTCTAGCGGCGATAGAGCCGGGTCATGATATCCAGACACAGCTTTTACAAAGCCGGGGGCAGTTGCCCCCAATCGAAGATGATGCGCAGACCGCCATTATACTGATGATGCATGATACAGATTGGGAAGTGCCGATATTACAGCAAGCCTTATCCGGCAAAGCATTCTATATTGGCGCAGTCGGCAGTCAGAAGACCCGTGCGCGTCGCTCTGCTGCGCTGAAAGCCGCCGGCGTGACGGATCAGAATATTCAGCGTATCAAAGGCCCGGTTGGCTTGGTTCCCTCCCTTCGCCAAGCTTCTTTTTTAGCTGTTTCGACGCTCGCCGAGATTATTTCCATCTATCACAAGGAGTGCCTGTAATGTCCCTCTGGAATGAGATTGCAATTATATTGCTTGCCAGTGGCCAGTCGACCCGATTTGGTGATCAGGATAAGCTTTTACAGCCTTTGAAGGGCCGCCCGCTTTTATCCTATTCGGCTGGGCTTTTGCGCGATGCGCCTTTGCGTTTTGCCATTGCCCCCAAAGAAGATGCCGAGCGCGTCCTATTATTGCGCCAAATGGGCTGGCAAACACTGCTGAACCCGACCCCTGAAGCCGGACAAGGCCAATCGCTTTGCCTTGGCATGAAAGCCGCTTATGTCTCCAAAGCCAAAATGGCCCTGATCCTGCTTGCCGA
>JARFRJ010000515.1 GCA_029287305.1 Hyphomonas sp.
AACTGTATTTCTGGATAGGCCCATCGACATCAACACGACTAATCTGTTTACCCATCATGCCGATGCCCATAAATTATCCCTTGCCCAAGCAAAGGTGGTTAGCAAATAGGTAATCTTCACGAAATCAGGCAAGCACTCACACAGGCTGGACAAGTATCGCATCGCAAAAATCATTATCTAATCCTGTGGCATGTCAACAGGTGGGATCATTCTTTATCATTTAAAAGCATATGTTTGCGATAGTCGAAATACGATCCTATTTGCTCGATTTCAGGCTGGTGGCACACGCGGCGCGGCCATGCTGGAGGGCGCTGATAAAATAAAAATCCATGGCGCGTATCATCCCGTCCGGGCAGAAATTGCGAACCTTCATATGTTGTCAGCACATGCCGATGCCGATGAGATCATGACTTGGCTCGACGGGTTTGAAACGCCGCCCGTGCGAACGTTCATCATCCATGGCGAACCCCGGGCGGCGGATACGCTGCGCCACCGTATTGAAGAAGAGAAAGGCTGGTCTGTTCTGGTCGCCGAACATAATGAAACAGAGGCCCTAGAATGAGCGAGGCGCAAGATACCAATACGCTCAAAGCGCGCCGGTTCGGTATTGATACCCAGCATGAGACCATGGCCTTTGTGCGCGATGACTGTCCGGTATGTCGTTCGGAAGGGTTTTCTGCGCATTCGCGGGTAAGGCTCCAAAATGGTGATCACGCGATCATTGCCACACTATATCATGTCAGCCCGGAGCTTTTGGGTCGCGATGAAATCGGCCTGTCTGAATCAGCATGGGCGCGCCTGGAAACAAAACCAGGCGCGCCCTTAGCCGTCTCGCATCCTGCGCCATTAAATTCGCTGGCAGACGTTAGGGCAAAGATATTCGGCCAGCACCTAGGAAATGATACTGCGCTTGAAATTATCAGTGATATTGTGGAGGGGCGCTATTCTGATATCCAAATCTGCGCATTTGTCACAGCTTGCGCCGCCCTGCCGCTTGATCTGGATGAGACCACAGCCCTGACCCGCGCAATGGTTGAAACCGGTGAGAAGATCGCATGGCCAAACACCCCAATTGTTGACAAACATTGTGTTGGAGGTCTCCCGGGAAATCGTACGACGCCAATCATTGTCGCCATCGCTGCGGCGCATGGATTGACCATGCCCAAAACTTCATCGCGCGCCATCACCTCGCCCTCTGGCACAGCCGATACAATGGAAGTTCTGACCCGCGTCGATCTTGATCTTTCTGAAATGCGTCATGTCGTCGAGACTGAAGGCGGATGCTTTGTCTGGGGGGGCAGCATGCAGTTCAGTCCTTCCGACGATGCCATGATCCGTATTGAGCGCGCGCTGGATTTGGACAGCCAAGGCACGCTCATCGCATCGGTATTGTCAAAAAAAATTGCCGCAGGGGCAACGCATCTGATTATTGATATTCCCGTCGGCCCGACGGCAAAAGTCAGGAGCCCGGAAGCTGCCATAGCACTGCAACAGAGTTTTATACCGATTGGCGAGCAGTTTGGCATCAAAGTGCAGGTCGAGATGACGGATGGCTCGCAGCCTGTGGGACGCGGGATCGGTCCAGCACTCGAAGCGCGCGATGTCCTTGCCGTCCTGAGAGGCGATGACGGCGCGCCAAATGATTTGCGCGATCGGGCCTGTCAGCTGGCAGGCAGCCTATTGGAGCTGGTAGGCAAAGCGCCAGAAAAGCAGGGGACGCTGATGGCCCGGGCTACCCTCGACAGCGGCGATGCCTGGCACAAATTCAAGGCAATTTGTCAAGCGCAAGGTGGATTTGAGACGCCGCCATCGGCCAAACATACAAGGCCAATTTTGGCCGCGCGCGCTGGCCATGTCGCCGCGATCGATAATCGAAGACTGGCAAAAGCTGCTAAGCTGGCGGGCGCACCGGAAGATAAAGCGGCAGGGATCGATTTGCATGTTCGGCTGGGCGATGTCGTCAATAAGGGCGATACACTCTATACACTCCATACCGAAAGCGCCGGTGAGCTTGCCTATGCTATTGAATATATCGCGGCGAACCCTGGTATTATCGATTTGACATCGCCATGAGCGTCTTATTGGTTCCATTGCCCGGGACTGAAACATTGGCTGCATCGATCGCGCGTAAAATAAGGGCCGACATCGCTGACATGAGGTTCCGGCAGTTTCCTGATGGGGAGTCCTATATTCGCTTTCTAAGCTCGCCGCAGGACAGAAATATTATTGTGCTGGCAATGCTTGATCGTCCCGATTGTAAAATTAACAGGCTTATTTTCACGGCAGGTGGTGCGCGCGATCTAGGCGCAAGGCAGGTCGGATTGATCGCGCCATATTTGCCCTATATGCGTCAGGATAAACGCTTCAATTCAGGTGAGGTGATCACGTCGGCCTCTTTCGCTGCGGTCATATCTACACATTTTGACTGGCTGATGACCGTAGATCCGCATTTGCATCGCCGCTCATCACTAGATGAGATTTACGCAATCCCCTCTACTGTCCTCCAGGCCGCGCCGCTTCTGGCTGAATGGATCAAAAACCATATCGCAAATCCAGTCCTGATTGGCCCCGACAGCGAAAGCGAACAATGGGTTTACCAGGTCGCAGGGGAACTTGGATGCCCATATCACATCCTCTCCAAGACGCGCCATGGTGACCGCATTGTTGAGATCAGCACGCCGGACCTCAGCGCTTGGGCCTCAGCCACACCCGTCATCATTGACGACACAATTTCATCCGCGCAAACGATGATTGAGACCGTTCATCACATTCGAGGCCAAGGGCTTGCGCCGCCCGTCTGCTGCGCTGTTCATGGGGTCTTTGATGACGCAGCTCTGGCGCAGCTTAAAAAGGCTGGCCCGGCTCAGATTATTACGTCAAATACAGTCATGTGTGAGACCAGCTCGATCGAAATCAGTGGATTGCTTGCTGATGCACTACAAAATGGCGGCTAGTTCAGCCAAATTTATAGATCATAAGGTACCAAGCCCGGCGATTGATATATGACCTGTCAATATGATCAAACTGACGGCGCCAGCCGTGTCATTTTCTCTTCATAAAGCAAGCCAGAAATGGAAAAACCGATCAGACAATCAGAGGTACTGACCGGTAAAAATCATAAAATATATCCGCTTGATTTGGATCAAATCAGATGAAGAAGAAGCCGCATAGATTGCGCCTGCCTCAGCAAATAGTTCCTATCGGAGACGTAAATCCCGCAAACGCCGAAAGCGGGAAAGTGAAGTGTAAAGTACCGAAAGAATTATAATCGGTTGAGGTGGGTCCGTTTGGCGGCGGCGCATTGCATAAAGGTTAACCCCCTAGTGCAATCGACTGCCGCCAACGGATTGCCCTTCTTCGGAAGGGCCCGTATTCAACGCTTTCTGTTCTTCCTCCCACTGCCTCACACTACTGGCAGAAAGCGTTGATGCATGAAAAAACCAACGTAGCGACCCTCCAGCCCCTTTGCGCTCTGGCGGGTCGCCAGCATTTTAAAGCTTTTGTCTGCGATGTGTCCGCGACCTGATCAGGTTTACCGACCAGCGGTCCGTTGTTCTGCCCAGAAAGCATTCAATAATAATGCCTTAAAGCATCAAGGCGATTCCAGAGGACTCATAAACGCTTTAAATGGCTCTGATTGACTTAAAATATTTTAAGCGTCTCTAGCGCGGCCTTTAAGCGTGTCTGGCGCAGCAATGATCGTCCAATGCGGTGCCTGCTTGCGCCAATACTCAATTTGGCCATAAAGCACTTTAAATTCCTCCTCGGTCAAAGCGCCCATAGCTCCAAACAAATCACCGCACTCCGCAACATGCCCTTGCAAGGCTTCAATTCGAAGGAGAAAGTCCGCTTTGACAAGAGGGTTTGCGAGCTGTGAGGTCTCGGCGTCTGAAATACCCTGTATCACAGATAAGCCATCAGCATGCTCATTATACATCGCCTCAATCTCGGATTCACTAAGTGCATGTTTCAATGCGGGGTAAAAATCATTCTCTTCAAATGCGATATGCGCTCCAGCAGTGCGGTTCAGTTTTGCCGCGCATAATTGGGCCTTTTTGGTTTCACCCGCCGCGAGCAAAGTCCTCAATTCATGCAGGGCCTGCCCCAAGGCCGCGTGATCGGCATGAAACGCTTCAAATACTTTTTCCTTATAGGTCATTGCATAATTCCTTCAATTAATGGAACGCTTGCAGCATATTTAATTACGCACGGGGCGGTGTGCCGGAAATAGCTCGCCTCCATCAGCAAACTGACCCATTTTAACTCGGATACGCTCTAGCGCGTGAGCCGAACAATATTGTCTATAAGCTGGCGCGGCTTAGTCGGTTTGTGCAGCAATGACAGATTTGGAAACTGATCCACATCAAAGTCTTCTATGGATGTTTCCCCGGTTACCAGTATTGCGGGCAATTCAAACCCAACTTTGTCCCTGACACGGGCAACCAAGTCTGCTCCATTGCATCCCGGTAACCGATAATCCGTGATCAGAATATCAGGCATTATACCTTGCTCGAGCACCCTTATCGCGCCGTCGCCATCGGTGGCGATATGAACGACGCAATCAAGAAGTTCCAAGACCGTTTTTGTCGAATCCAGAACACCAGGATTATCGTCGACGATCAACACTTCGATGACAGGATCCGATTGAGCACGATCCACCTTTGGCGCGGCTGGCGCTTTTGTTTTGGCAGCGTGATCCACAAGGTCGACCCTGACCTTAAATGTGGACCCTTTCGCCGGAGTTGATTCAACCGAGACGGCATGTCCAAGCAAGTGCGCGGTCTGTTGCACAATGGACAACCCTAGGCCAAGCCCGTTCGAGCTGAGTCGCGCCTCATTCTCAACTTGGTAGTATTCTGCAAACACAGCCTCAATCTGGTCTTCTGGGATGCCAATGCCTGTGTCTGAGACCGAAATTTCAAGTTCGCTATCAAAGGGCGTACAGCAAACCTGAACAGTCCCCGATTCAGTATATCGGATAGCATTTGAGACCAGATTTTCGAGAATTCTCAAAAGTAGTTTGGGATCGCTCCTGACGATGTAGGGACCACACTCACACCGGAGCGTCAGGTTTTTCTCTTTCGCTGCAGGCTCGAAATTCGACAAAATTGGTGCGCATAAGGTCGATATATCAAAGTTGGAAATTTCCGGCGCAATGATGCCCCTATCCAATTTTGAGATATCAAGCAAAGTGTTGAGCAAATCTGTGACACTATCCACCGAGATTTCGATATTTTTGGCAATTGCGGCCTGTTCCGGTGTCGTCAGATGCTGACGCAAAGCCCATAGATATTGAGAAATGCTCTGCATGGGTTGGCGCAGGTCGTGACTGGCTGACGCCAGAAACCGCGATTTGGCCCGCGTTGCTTTTTCAGCTTCTTCCCTGGCGGCGCTCAACTCTGCCTCAACTTCAATACGCTTGGTCACATCGCGCAGAGACGCAGCAATCAGAGTACCGTCTTTCGTTGGTATCGGGCTCAGCGATACATCGACCGGGACCATCTGGCCATCCTTATTGCGCGCTTTGACAATACGCCCCTCGCCCATATGATGCGCACGGGCATCGTTGGCAAAATTGGTTCTGAGACCCACATGCTGTATTCTGAGTTCTTCAGGGACAAGGGTTTCAATCTGCATGCCAATCAATTCGTTGCGTGAATAGCCCAATAAGGTTTCGGCCCGGGCGCTGGCAAACGCCACTTGGCCCGCACTATTCACGACAATTGTGGGATCAGGAGCCGAATCAAGAAACAGCCGGGCCTGTGCCAAGGCTGCCGCCATTTCCATATTATAAGTGATATCCTGAACGACGGCGACGAATGCCTCTTGCCCTAGAAATTTGGTGCATTGCAGACGTACATCGACCAGATAAATGGATTTATCCTTGCGTTGCTGCTGAAGTCTTATACCAACCGTCTTTTTCTCACCCAGCAAGAGCGGTGCAAGGAGCACGTCAGCTTGATTTGCCGTCATCTCCGGGTGAATTTCCAGCGGCGTCATCTCCATCAGCTCATCAAGCCTATATCCAAGCTGTTCAACACCGCGCTTACTGACATAGAGATATTTCAAAGTTCTCTGGTCAAAGATATGGAATTCATTGGTCGACGCATCAAGCAAGGAAGCCAAACCATATGGAGCACTCCCATCTGCATCCATCATTGTGCCACGATCTTCATAAAAGGCCTGATAGACGATTGCCCCCTCGGCATTCTTCAACCGGGTGACAAATAAACGCGCCACGACTTGTTTGCCCCAGCTTGATGTCCATTCCACATCAAAGTTCGATTCAAGGCTGCCTTCATGAAGGCCAGCAATCAGCATACGAATAGCTTTACTCTGATAGCTGCCTGATTCCTGCACCGACTGACCAAGAAATGCCGCCTCCGAAGGCGCTCCCACCAAATCCAACAAAGCTTGATTAACGCTGAGGAATTTACCCGTTTCTTCGATAAGAGCCGCACCTATAGGTGCGTCTGACATTATGCGCTGGAACCGGATTGCTTCTTGTCTCTCAATCTCAGAAAACTGCGTCACCAGACGTCTCCTCATCCTGCTTTCGAAACAGGGTATAAACTAGCACAAGTGCAATAGTTACGGTAGGCTGAAGACACGAATTTGCATAATTGATTTGCTGGAGCATTAACCAGATCGCTTGCTGGAACAAACTTATGATCAAAAAAATACGCAGCACTGCAAGCGTCCAAAGCACCCTTTGAGGCGTTATAATTTTTCAGATTATGATTAAAGCTGACCTAGTTGAAATGAAAAATGGCGCGAGTGACGGGGCTCGAACCCGCGACCTCCGGCGTGACAGGCCGGCACTCTAACCAGCTGAGCTACACCCGCGCATTTTTATTACAGTCAGATAAATGCGTCTAAACAAGTGAAGCGGTCAGGTCAAGCTGTTCTTTTCTAGGGTTTTGCATAATGCAGGCCTATGATGAAAACGGGCGTCAAAATGCACCTCTGAGCACCTCAAATACACTTATATGCACATATATACCCATTTCTGCTCCAAGACGTGTCAGAGTGTTTCTGCCTTCGGATACATCTCTGCGATTATTTCCAAAGCCTGTTTTTACGTACAAACTTGTCATAAAAATTCGCGATCACCTATGTTATGTTTGAGACGCTTAATAGTGGAGCTTTAAGAATGAAACGGTTTCTTTACGGGCTGGCGGGGCTTTTCAGCTTCTGCATAGTGGGTCTGATCGCCCTCATTGCCTTTGCCCTGCTTATGCCTAAAGAGGTCTATCGGGACAGAATTGAAAAGAGCGCAAGTGACGCGCTTGGCCGCGAAGTCTCTTTAAATGGCGCCGTCAAGCTTGGTTTTTTTCCCGGCATAACAGCTGAAATTGAGGATATGGTGATTGCCAATCCGGAAGGCTTCAGCTCTATTCCTTTTGTCAGCGCGCGCGCGCTGAGCGCGTCTATCGCCTGGGCACCGCTCATTCGGCGTCAAATTCAGGTCACAGAAATTGCTCTGATTGAGCC
>JARFRJ010000516.1 GCA_029287305.1 Hyphomonas sp.
GTACGTTTTCGGCCCGATACGCAAATTTTTGGTGAGAAAATGCGCTGGCGTCCGGCGCGATTGTTTCAAATGGCGCGGTCGAAAGCCTATCTGACGCGCGGCGTTGAATTGCGCTGGAGCTGCGCCCCAGAACTTTTGCCAGAGGGTTCAAAAATTCCCGCAGATGCCACATTAAGCTATCCCAATGGTCTGGCGGATCAGCTTGACGAGGTGTTTACAGGAAAAAAGACCATCACCGCGACCCCATTTACCGGCCTCGTTGAGACAGATGAGGGCAAGGTCGAATGGGCGATTGCCTGGACGGCGGCTGGATTTGGCGAACAGGATGGGTTTAGCCGTCTTTATTGCAATACTATTCCGACCCCACAAGGCGGCACGCATGAAAACGGGTTTCGCGCCGCCCTGACCAAGGGCTTGCGCCAATATGGCGAACTAACAGGACAGAAAAAAGCCGGGCAAATCTCAACCGATGATGTGCTGGGCTATGCCGGACTGCTCCTGTCGGTATTTATTCAAAACCCTGAATTTGTTGGCCAGACCAAGGATAAACTCTCCACCCAAGCGGCTACGCGGCTGGTGGAAAGCGCGGTGCGCGATCGCTTTGATCATTGGCTGACCAGCAGTCCGAAAGAGGCCGATAAATTGCTCGGCTGGGCGATGGAGCGAGCCGATGAACGGGCCCGGCGTCGCAAACAAAAAGATGTGCAAAGACAATCAGCGACCCGGCGTCTACGCTTGCCAGGCAAGCTGGCTGATTGCTCCCAGAAAGGCCCCGAAGGGACAGAGGTTTTCTTTGTTGAGGGCGATTCGGCGGGGGGGTCCGCCAAACAGGCACGGGACCGGAAAATTCAGGCCATTCATCCTCTACGCGGGAAAATTCTCAATGTTGTCAGCGCTACAGAAGACAAACTGTATAAAAATCAGGAGCTTATGGATGTCGGTCTCGCCCTTGGCGTGAAATTCAAATCCGGCTTCAATCTGGATGATTTACGCTATGAAAAGATTATCATCATGACCGATGCGGATGTCGATGGGGCCCATATCGCTGCGCTGCTGATCACTTTCTTTTACAAACTGACCCCGGGTCTTATCGAAGCCGGACGCCTATATCTGGCCATGCCCCCGCTTTACCGGCTCAGCCATAAGGGCAAAACCGTCTATGCCATGGATGATGAAGAAAAAGCAAAATTGACCGCAAGTGAATTCAAGGCCGGGACGAAGGTCGAGATTGGTCGCTTTAAGGGCCTTGGAGAGATGAACCCGGCGCAATTGAAAGAAACAACCATGAACCCGGCGACCCGCACACTTGCCAGGGTAACGCTGCCGGATGGATTTGACGCGCTGACGGAAATTCGCCCGGCTGAACTGATTGAAACTTTGATGGGCCGAAAGCCGGAATTGCGCTATAAATTCATTCAGGAAAATGCCCATTTTGTCCAAGACTTGGATGTTTGATCCTACCTGCTTGTACAGAGCACTCCGGTTACTAAAGCAGTTTCAAGCCAAACTTGATAAGGGCACCTGATTTTAAAAAGCTTTTGGATAATATTTTCAAAACCGTTTTAAAAATTAGAGCGTGTCCAAGCTAAAATGACGCCATGTGTTGCAAGCCATGCATGGATCATTTTTTGATTTTTCAAAACAAAAAAGATTTACATTCTGGCCACATCTCCAGACCTGTGCTTTTTATATAAGTGTATAGACGGTTTAAGCTTTAGGGAGATAACGCATGAAATTATGGGCAATCGGGGCTTTGGCAGGCAGTCTTGCCTTGACCGCATGCAGTTCTGGCGAGACCGGAACTGAAACGGACACAGATATACAGGCCGCATCAACCGAAAAAGTCTCCTTGATGACTGACCCTTACCCCTCCACCTATACGCCCTTGCCGCATGAAGATTTTATGATCACCAATGTCACCTTGCTAGATGGGATCGGCGGGATGACAGAAAATGCCTCTATCGTGGTTCGCAATGGGCGCATCACCGCCTTTGGCGCGGATATGAAGCTGCAGGAAAATATGCCGATTATAGACGGCGAGGGAAAATGGCTCACGCCCGGCATTATCGATACCCACTCCCATCTTGGGGTCTATGCGTCCCCGGATGTCGCCGCCCATGCAGA
>JARFRJ010000023.1 GCA_029287305.1 Hyphomonas sp.
GATTATACATGAAATATTTCCTCGGGCTCAAGCAATTAAAATATGTGGCTTATATGCTTATGATTGGGTCTGGCGCAGATCGCGAAGTCGGACAGCCTTGCCGGCTGAACGCGGGATGGTCGCTGGGGCACAAATATTTACTTTAACGGAAATGCCGATCAGCGTCTTGATGCGGGAGCGAAGCTGCGCGGCAAGACCGTTTGCAATTTCCTCTTGCAGGCCCGCTTCTGCTTCGACATCCACTTTCAGAATATCCATGCGATCCGGGCGGCTGATCTCTAATTGATAATGCGCTGTCAGCCCCTCAAGACCCAGAATTATTTCTTCGATTTGCGTTGGAAAAACATTTACGCCGCGAATAATCATCATGTCATCACTGCGCCCGGTAATTCGCCCCATACGCCGCATCGTGCGGGCGGTGCCTGGTAAAAGTTCCGTCAAGTCGCGCGTGCGATAGCGGATGACGGGCATGGCCTGTTTGGTCAAAGAGGTAAAAACAAGTTCGCCTGTCTCACCATCCGGGAGTGCCTCTCCTGTCTCAGGATGAATGATTTCCGGATAGAAATGATCTTCCCAAATGGTCAGCCCATCCTTGGTTTCGACACATTCATTGGCAACACCGGGACCCATAACTTCAGACAGTCCATAAATATCGACCGCATGAATATCAAAGGCCGCTTCAATCTCCCTGCGCATCGCGTCGGTCCAAGGTTCGGCGCCAAAAATACCAATTTTGAGAGAAGATTGGCGCGCATCCAGTCCGCGTTTCTGAAACTCATCCAGAATGGACAGCATATAGCTGGGCGTCACCATAATGATATCCGGTTCAAAATCGAGAATGAGCTGCACCTGTTTTTCTGTCTGTCCGCCGGACATCGGAATGACAGCACAGCCAAGGGCTTCAGCGCCATAATGTGCGCCCAACCCGCCGGTAAAAAGTCCGTATCCGTAAGCGATATGGATTTTCATCCCCGGACGTCCCCCGGAGGCGCGGATCGATCGCGCGACGACGCTGGCCCAGGTGTCAATATCTTCCCGCGTATAGCCGACAACGGTGGGCTGACCGGTTGTGCCGGAGGAGGCATGGATGCGCGCAATGTTTTCCGTGCCTGTGGTAAAAAATCCGAATGGATAGGCGTCCCTTAAATCCTGCTTTGTGGTAAAGGGAAATTTAGACAAATCGGCCAGAGATGTGAGGTCGGACGGTTGGACATTTGCCGCTTCACATTTTGCGCGATAGGGTGCGCAATGTGTATAGGCATGCTCAATCGACCAGGCTAGGCGGGTAAGCTGCAAGTCCCGAAGGGCCGCTATATCCATTTGCTCGGCATCGTCCAGAAGCGGGCTATAGTCTTTCAGGTCTAGGGAAATTTTTGTCATAGGGGTCATCCGATCAATCAAACAGGATTGCGCTTATTGTCTCATATGCGATCTGCCTGCGGCTCAAAAGGCATTCATGGTCAGCAAGTCATAAGAGGCAACCGGCTCACCGTCCTGATTGGTCACAAGAACATCCCAGCGTACCTCGCCATAGTCTTCATTCCGCTTCTTTTTATTTTTCGCGGTCAGGCGCACCTGGATGGAATCGCCTGGCGAGACAGGTTTCAAAAAGCGCAAGCTATCAAGGCCATAATTGGCCAGAACTGGACCGGGAGCAGCATCAACAAACAGGCCAGCGGCGAAGGATAATATCAGATAGCCATGCGCAACGCGGCCCGGGAAGAAGGGATTGGCACTGGCGGCCTCCTCATCCATATGGGCGTAGAATGTATCGCCGGTAAACTCGGCAAAATGTTCGATATCCTCTAGCGTAATGGTGCGCGAAGCGGTTTCGATCGTCTTGCCAATTTCCAGCTCACCGAATTTAAGCCGGAAAGGGTGGGGCGAGCTTGCTTCAATCTTGGCTCCGCTCAGCCAGTTTTGGGTAATGGCAGACAGCATATCCGGGGAGCCTTGCAGGGCGGTGCGTTGCATATAATGTTTTACCCCGCGCACGCCGCCCATTTCTTCACCGCCACCTGCCCGGCCCGGTCCCCCATGCACAAGAACGGGCAGGGGGGAGCCATGCCCGGTCGATTCCTTAGCGCAGTCACGATTAATAATCGCAATGCGGCCATGATAAGCACCTGCCCCCAAAACGAAATCCTCACCAATCTTACGATCATGAGAGAATAGCGACATGACAAGAGAGCCTTTGCCAGCATTGCACAGAGCAATCGCATCGCTCACATCGTGATAAGGCATGAGCGTGGCAACCGGGCCAAAAGCTTCTGTATTATGAACATATTTGGCCTGCCAGGGAGTTTCGCATTTCAGTAATATAGGAGAGATGAAAGCGTCCTGACTTGCCTTATCTCCATTCAGTTTGACCGGGCCTGTATCGCCAAAAACAATCGCAGCGTCTTCAGACAGTGTCTGAACCTTTTCAGCGACATCGGCGCGTTGTTCGGCGCTTACCAGCGGGCCCATACGCGTCTCTTCCATATCCGGATCGCCGACCGTGATTTTCGCCAGCCTAGCCTTCAGCGCCGCTTCTGCCTCATCAAGCAGACCTGCTGGAACAAATGCCCGGCGAATAGCGGTACATTTCTGTCCCGCTTTAACCGTCATTTCCCGGACGGTTTCCTTAATGAACAGATCAAATTCGGGGCTGTCTGCTGTCGCGTCCAAGCCAAGTACGCAAGCATTCAGACTGTCCTGTTCGGCAATAAAGCGGACACTTTCGGCAATAATACGCGGATGGCTTTTCAGCTTGGCAGCCGTTTCAGCCGAGCCCGTAAAGGAGATCACATCCTGCCCCGTCAAATGGTCCAGCAAATCCCCGACACGTCCGACAATCAATTGCAGCGCCCCGTCGGGCAAAAGCCCGCTTTCGATCATGATGCGGACGCAATGCTCGGTGAGATAGGCCGTTGTGGTGGCCGGCTTCACTATCGCCGGAACCCCGGCCAGAAGCGCCGGGCCAAGTTTTTCTAACATGCCCCAGACCGGGAAATTAAAGGCATCGATAAAAACCGCAACGCCTTGCAGGGGCGTGTAAACATGCTGGCCGAGAAATGTGCCATGACGGGAGATTTGTTCGGTATCCCCATCGATCAAGATGCGGGCATCGGGCAATTCACGCTTGCCTTTAGAGGCGGTCGAAAACAGCGTGCCAGCCCCGCCTTCAATATCAATCCAGCCATCTTTACGGGTCGCTCCTGAATGCGCGTTCAGAGCATAAAGCGCCTCTTTACGTTCCATAATCGCTTTGCCTAGGCCTTTGATCATGCTTGCCCGCTCATGAAAGGTCATTTGCCGGAGCGCCGGGCCGCCTTTGGTTCGGGCATGATCCGATAGCGCTTTGAAATCAAGACCTGAAGCGCTGGTCTGGGCGATGATTTCCCCCGTTACAGCCGAGGCAATGGACACCGGATCAACAGATACTTTCTGCCATTTGTCCTCAACATAATTTTCCAGATGAATGACAGACATTCAAGACCTCCTGTCCGCTTAACTATTGGTGAATTTTGGGGTGCGCTTATTGAGAAAGGCATCAACAGCCTCACGATAATCATTGGTATTGCCAAGGCGACGCATCGTATCGCGCTCCAGCTCGGTTTGCGCCTCCAGCGTGCGTGACCAGCTTGATCGGATCAGCGCTTTGATACTGGCCAGACCTTGGGTCGGTCCTTTGGCGAGCTTCTGCGCGATCGCGCGGGCTTCTTCCATTAAAACCTCATCCTCGACGGCTTTCCAGATAAGCCCCCAGCTTTCGGCTTTGTCAGCCAGGATCGGTTCGCCGGTTAGCGCCATGCCCAGCGCGCGGGCTTGGCCGAGAAGCCGGGGCAGGTGATAGGTCCCTCCAGAATCTGGGATCAGGCCGATATTGGCAAAGGATTCGATAAATTTGGCGCTGCGCCCTGCCAGTACAATATCGCAGGCAAGGGCAATATTTGCCCCTGCGCCTGCCGCAACGCCATTGACCGCGCAAATGACAGGGATCGGGATTGAGGTCAGCTTTCGGATCAATGGGTTATAATAGGTCTCCACGGTATAGCCCAGATCAACCGGGGCTTCATCGGCAGCGACGGCGCGGTCAGATAAATCCTGTCCGGCGCAAAAGCCGCGTCCGGCGCCGGTTATCAGGACAGCTCGAACCGTCTCATCCTCTTCAATCGCGCGAAAGGCAGCCTGAACGTCTTCATGCATTTGGGTGTTGAAAGAGTTCAGACGATCTGGACGGTTCAGGGTTAATTCAGCCACGCCATCGGATATATCGAAGCGTATGGTTTGATAGGTCATGTCCACCCCGTTTTCTTTTATATTGAAATAATTTCAGTTTCAATATAATAGATCGTCTAGTCGGTCAATGATTGTTCACTAGGAAGTGGCCATGCTGTTGAATTTATCTATCAGGTCTGGAGAATTTGGCAGGGCTGCGGCTGGATTAAGGCGAGGTCTCAATGCAAGATAGAGATAAACAAGATGCACAGGCTCTCGCCATTGCCCATAAAATGCGCGCCGATGAAGGTACAGGACCGGCCTTTGATATTCAGATTGAGACGGTCAGGCTTGGCTTTGCCCGCTTGTCCATGCGCATACGTGCGGACATGCTGAATGGTCATGGGATGGCGCATGGGGGGATGATTTTTACCCTCGCGGATACCGCTTTTGCCTATGCATGCAATTCGCAAAATATTGCAAGCGTTGCGCTGAATGCGACGATAAGTTTTCTCTCACCTGTCAAGCTTGGGGAACGATTGATTGCAGAGGCGCGTGAAGAGACCACTGCTGGGCGTACAGGCATTTATGCGGTGACGGTTTATGGCGAGGGGGAACGTATCGTGGCTGTGTTTCAGGGGTTGTCGCGAACGATTGGCGGCCAAATTATTTCAGATGAGACATAGATTTAAAAAAAGGGTATGAGCATGAATGAGGCTTTTATTTGCGATGCAATCCGCACACCGATAGGGCGCTATGGCGGGGCCCTTGCCTCCATTCGGGCGGATGATCTGGCGGCCATTCCTATAAAAGCCTTGTTGGAAAAGCAGCCCAGCCTCAAAGAGGCAAGGATTGATGATGTGATCCTCGGCGGAGCTAATCAGGCCGGTGAAGATAATCGCAATGTTGCGCGTATGGCGGCCCTGCTAGCAGGATTGCCGGATACGGTTCCTGGCGTCACGGTCAATCGTTTGTGTGGATCCGGCATGGATGCCGTCAGTATTGCCGCACGGGCAATCCGGGCCGGCGAAGCAGATCTGATCCTTGCAGGGGGCGCTGAATCCATGTCGCGCGCACCTTATGTCATGAGTAAGTCTGACACCGCTTTTTCCAGAAGCGCTCAAATGTTTGATACGACGATAGGCTGGCGCTTTGTAAACGCTCGTCTGAAGGCTGAATATGGTGTCGACAGTATGCCGGAGACAGCTGAAAATGTTGCGAAAGATTTTCAGATCAGCCGAGAGGATCAGGATGCGTTTGCTGCCCGCAGTCAGGCGCGTGCGGCCCGGGCTATAGAATCAGGGCGTTTTGCCCGTGAGGTGACATTGGTTTACATTCCGCAGCGCAAGGGCGATCCGATATTGGTGTCTGAAGATGAGCATCCCCGACCGGGGACAAGTGCGCAGACTTTAAGCCGTTTAAAGCCTTTTGTGCGCTCGGACGGATCTATTACCGCCGGGAATGCTTCCGGGGTCAATGATGGCGCGTGTGCTATGAT